>JAIROD010000831.1 GCA_031257725.1 Planctomycetaceae bacterium
CTATTAATTAATAAATTAATAAATTAATAAATTAATAAATTAATAGTTAACGACGGGGTTTACCCCGTGTTTTAGGGTTAAGTTGAACAACGCGGGGCAAGCCCACGCCGTTAACGTTCGGTAAATTCTGAATGATGAGAGGTTCCCAAAACAAAATATACTGTCAAGGGGTAGAAATTGGTTGTTTTATTTGCAATCTCCCCCAAGGTGGTGTATCAAAAGGTAGGCAACCTTTCGCCGAAAGGTTGCGTCGGCGATAGCCGACTTGTCCCTGTTTCCCGCCAGCAATCAGTTTCCAAACCAGTCGGAACCACAAATTACACAATCGAATCTGATTCACTGTTGCCTATCGGCAACGCAACCGTGGGTGAAAACTCTTCGGCGAAAGGTTGCCTACCTCTTGAATCAAACAAAAACAACCAATATCATGCCGTTTGCGGTATAGTTGGCGACCAATATGTTGTTCCTGCGGGACAGAAAAATGAACACTCACCGCGACTGAATAGTTACTCATAAACTTCAACCCCCCAATCACATGAATAATTTACATGACGAAATTGATGCCATCCGTCAACGATTAGGTAAAAAACTGCTGATTCTTGGACATCATTACCAACGGGAAGAAATTGTTGCCCATACCGATATGCAGGGCGATAGTTTTCAACTCAGTGCGGCAGCGGCACAAAATACTGATTGTGAGACAATTATTTTTTGCGGAGTCCACTTTATGGCGGAAACCGCCGATATTTTGGCGAATAGTCCGGAAAATCTTGCGAAACGCGGCGGTCGCCGTGTTGATGTGGTGTTGCCGGACATCGACGCGGGTTGCTCTATGGCTGAAATGGCAACACGGCAGGATGTTGAATATTGCCGGAACTCCTTAACAACTCTTTTTGACGACGACAAAATCATTCCGGTAACATACGTTAATTCCACTGCGGAGCTAAAAGCGTTTTGCGGTCAACACGGCGGATTCGCCTGCACCTCCACCAACGCCCAAGCGGTTCTCCGTGAAGCGTTGCAATTGGGAACATCACAACCGGGAACACCGCAACAAGAATCGTTGCAAAAACAAAAAAAGTCGCAAAAACCATGTGTCCTATTTTTTCCCGATCAACATTTAGGACAAAATACTGCAATAAAAATGGGGATTTCCGAATCGCAAATATCATTGTGGAACAGTAATGAACCGGACTTCGGCGGCAATACGCCGGAACAAATCAAAAACAGCCGGATTATCCTCTGGAACGGATATTGTTGTGTCCACCAAAAATTTGTTCCGGGTCATATTGATGAAATTCGTAAAGCGTTTCCAAAAATCCGGGTTATTGTTCATCCTGAATGTCGGCGCGATGTTGTCGAAAAGGCTGACGAATCGGGTTCAACGGCTTTCATTTTGAAACAAATCACCGAATCGCCCGCAGGTTCACAATGGGCGGTTGGTACGGAATCGCGTTTTGTTGAGCGGTTGGCACGGCAAAATCCCGATAAAACGATTGTCAATTTAGCGTTTCAACCAAGTTATTGTGAAACAATGGGGCTAATCGAACTGCCCAAATTGGCGGCAATGCTTATGTCGGTCGAATCCGGTTTGAAACGAAATCTTATCCGTGTTGACGACCATATCGCTCCCGACGCTTTGCGTTGTCTGCGGCGAATGCTCCAAGCCTGTTCCTGAATTTTTGTGTCAATGAAACAAAATCTACTCAACTTCTAAACAAAATAATGTTAAAATACGAAACATAGCGGGTTTATCAGCAACATTTTTTCTCAATTTTTGATTTTTTTATCAAAAAAAAAAGAAAATGTATCGATTTTCGGAAAATTCCTCTTGATTAATTGTCCTATTTTTATATAATGTAATTAGTTGCAAGTGAAAAATTATCAAAAATGATTCGCTTGCTTAATTTGGGGAACGACATTTGGAATTGTCGTTCGTTTTATCAGGCACCCTATAACAATTATTTAAACCATGCCTAAAAAAGCTGCGAAGAAAGCCGTTACTAAACGTCCTTCAAAACGTTCTGGTGCGGGAAGACCCAAAGGAACCGGAAAATTCGGTTGTGAAACCAAAGTAATTCGCGTTCCGCTCCATTTGGTTGATGAAATTTACGACTTCATTCGTCGTAAAGTCAATCGTTAATGGAACCATTGGAAGTTGCAGATGGAAACTCGCGTAAATATGGTTTTACCGTATTGAGTTTTTTCTCTCCGATCCCTTTAACGTTCATTATCTCTTGGTGATCGTTAAAGGGACCTTTTTCTTTTCGATACAACACAATCCCTTCCGCCAACTTCTCGCCGATTCCGGGAAGCGCAAGAAGTTCTTCAACAGGAGCAGTATTCATATCAATCAAAAATTGATACTCTTTTTTGTGTTCCGGTTCCCACTCTTGTTGAAAAAATGAAAAAGAAAAAATTACCGCAAAAAATGGAACACCCAAAAAAAGAAGCATCAACTGATCCTGATAACGAAGGAAAAGTCTCATAGTTGGCTGCCAATATATTGTCCCTACGGGACAGAAAAATGAACATTCACCGCTACGGAATATACTGTCAACGGGTAGAAATGTAACTGTCTATTTTAATTTTTGGTAATATTTCAGTGCAGTTTTTTACATCCCAGCGGGATGTTTCCAACCTAGCCGTTGGTTTTGCGTTGTAACGATAGGGAATCAATGTTTGTAATATATCAGTGGAATTTTTCGGAGATTGAAGTTTATTTTTTACCACCCCTAGCCCCTCCGAAGGAGGGGAATGATTCCCCTCCTTCGGAGGGGCTAGGGGTGGTCATTTGGAGGAAACGACTGAATAGTTAAAAAAAATATTTCACTGATATATTACCAATGTTTTTATCTGAATAACGCAATACCAACGGAACAAAATGGTAAAAATGATCATCCTGTTATTTTTCCGTGTGTACGGTGAGTACACCGCACACACGGCTACATTGGAAATGTCCTTGCAGGACTATTAAAAATTAAAATAGACGGTTACACGCAATGTTGGTGAATTTATATTTGGTGTTTTTTCTACCAACATTTCGTCCCTATGGGACGAGTGTTTTTGATTGATCTCGTTGGCTACCAATATATTGTCCCTACGGGACAGAAAAATGAACATTCACCGCTACGGAATAGTTACAATAGATTTTTGTTTTAGTCATTTTTCATACAACATTTTTTGTATTTTTTTCCGCTTCCGCAAGGGCAAGGATCGTTACGTCCAACCGTTTCTTCACTACGAAATGGTTTACCGGGTTCTGATACTTGAAAACGCCCCCTGTCGAATTGCCGCATCATTTCACTTGCCTTTGTGTTACCGGTCATTTCGTCCATCATTTGATATAAGAAATCGTTACCGATTTTCTCGCCGCCAAAATCTTTTTCGTATTGAGCTAATTCCCGATCAAGTTCTTCAGACTCTTCTTCCGGTTCAATAACCGTGTTGCTTTTGGGACCGGGCAGATCAAACGGCGATGTCCGTGAAACATTATCAATCCATTCCGATAACTCCCTTTGACTTCGTTTAATATTGGTATCAATCATTCGTTCCAACTCTTTCCAAAACAACCCGATTAACCGATGCTCATTTTGTGTTTCCATTTGTTGTTTGCGGACAGGTTCCCGCAATGATTCCAGAATCTCCGCCGCCGTTTCATCACATCGTCCTTTGTTTTGATAAATTAAATAGTGTGCTTTGTGGAATTTTTTTTGTATGTCTCGATGTTTACTGTCGCCGATCAAATCATATAAACGAATAAAGATCATTTGTTCAATTTCTCGTCTTGCAAATTCTGCGGATTCCATTGTTGACACTGCGTCCTCAGTCTTGTCCTCAGTTTTGTCCTCCTTCTCGTCTTTAAGTTTGATAAAGGTTCGTTCACACTCTTCCAACAGAGCGTCGGCTTTTTCATAACGTTTGCCCAGCAGCAGCAGAGCGGCACAAGAAATTTTCGCAACACAATGATCATATTCCGCACGGCTCGGTTCCGGAATTAAGCGGAGGAATTGTTTAAAAATTTCCAATTCGCGTTGTCCCCACTCAATTGCTTCATCAATCCGGTCTAAAATGCACAGTTTGTTCTCAATAGATCGGATTGTTCGGCTCTGTGTTTGTAATAATAACGCGGAGAGAGCAAGACGTTGAGGATCGCGGGTGCATAAATATTCAATATCCAAACCTTCAAGATTTTCCGCAACAAGACGGTTGGTCTCATGATAAACTTTTTCATTTAAACGAACAGATTCTTCATATTTTTTCTGTTTGGCCAAAAGTACCGCTTGTCCAGACAAGGTTTCAAAATAGGAGGGTTGTAATTCGAGTTTTCCTTCATTGATCATTTTTTGAAATTGCGTTACCGCCTTTTGGTACCATCGTTCAGCGTCGTCATATCTGTCGAGATTAGAATACGCATGGGCAATTCCGGCGTAAACCGTGCAAAGATTGATCTGTGTTTCGGGAAAACTTTGGAACAACGGTGCATCAAGAATATGGCGTGATTTGAGAAAAAACTTCAACGCTGTTTTCCAATGTTGGCGGTGCAATTCAATATTTCCGCGCCGGCAATCGGCAACACCGTCGTTATGTTTTGCGGTAATACGTGCTTGGGCTTGTTCTTCGATATCTTCTTCGGTAACTTGTGTTTTTTTGCGACTGCTTTGTTTTTTTTCTTCTTGTTTTGGCGGCTGGAACAAATCGGCGAATGATCGATTTTTCTTTCTTTCCGCTTGGGCCGCTTTGGAGATTTCGGCGGTTTCCAATGTTTTGTGAAGAATTTTTTGCATTTCATCAATCGCCTGAGTTGCCTCGTCAAATCGACCGAGATGTTCCAACGCCTCTGCACGGCAACGCACCACCTCCGCCAACCGTTTTTCTATTGTTTCAAAATAATGAGTTTTATCGGTTTTCAGTAACGCTCTTAATTCTTGTTCGGCAAGATTGAATAATTGGAGAGCGGCTTCGTGTTCATGAAATTGCAGAAGCAAGTGTCCCTTGCGAAACGGAATTTCACCAACAGCCGCAAACAATGTGAATGGAAGATCGGTTTTGTTGACGCTTTGGGCGACTGCAAGAGTTTTATCGTAATATTCGAGTGCTTTTTCTTTTTCCGCGCGGCCGGCAAACATATCCGCTAAATGCAACATGGTGTCATAATATTGCTCGTCAAAGTTGTAGGATGCCAAATGGTCAATCATATCGTCTTGGCGAACCCGAATAATAATTTTGTCATCTTCTTTGGTGGTACGGCGGCTCACAACCTGACGGCGGCGTTCCTGTGCTTCACGGGCTTTTTCCGCAAGCTCTTCATAATGCAACAAGTCAGCGAGTGCGGATTCCCGATCACCGACTTCAAACTTCCAAATTCCGCGTGAACTATACATTGTAAGAAGCGGATGCCAATCAGTGAAATGTGAAGAGCGGTGATTGAACCGTCGTTCAAGCGTCTCAATCGCACGATCAAGAAGTGCAATAGCGGCAACCGTTGCGTTATTGTCATCATGGAGTGATTCGGCGTACTGGTGAATATCGAGAGCCCACTCATTTTTTATTTCATTAAATTCGTCTTCGGCAAGACTTTCGACACATTTGGAAAAATGTTTGAAAAACGGTGCCAGATCACAAGGGATTTGGTGCATACGCGATATTGGTTTTATAAACGAAATCGTGTTGGAAAGATACATGGCAAGCTCTTTCCGAAACTCAAATTGTCCTTCTTCGACCAAGGTCTCCGTCAGTTCAACATGTTCTTCAATTGTTTTCAGGGCAAGATCAAACTTACCCTCTAAGGTGTAAGCGATGGTCAGTTCCCCCAGTTTTTCAGAGAGGATACGGCGGCGTTCCAACGCGCCGTGTTGAATTGCGTGGTGAAGTTTCTCGACTTCGGCTTTCAGCTTTTTAGCATCCAGTTGGAAACCCGGTATATTGCCAGACATAATAGTTAATTAGTTAGTAGTTAATAGTTAGTAGTTAATAGGGCATCTCTAATAATTCAAATTTTTATTTTCAACCCATTAATTAATTAATTAATAAATTAATAGTTAACGACGGGGTTTACCCCGTGTTTTAGGGTTGAGTCTAACAACGCGGGGCAAGCCCACGCCGTTAACTTTCAGTAAATTCTGAATTATTAGAGGTTCCCCACTGATTATATTACGATTATTATTTTTTGTGATCATGAAAATGAATATGCTTGTCCCATTAGGGACGAGATGTTGGTAAAAAACGGCATCGCATCATTATTCACTAAATTTTAGCGGTCCGGCATTGATAATATCGGCGGGCGAATCCGCTTCATACTTCGCAAAGTTTTTCTTAAACAAACCGGCAAGATGCATCGCCAATTGATCATATTCGGTTTTATCATGCCAGCGGTTGCGTGGATTCAGGATATCGCGAGGCACTCCGGTGCATGACGACGGAATCGCAAGACCGAAAATCGGGTCGATTTCTTTTTGTTGTTGAGCCAGTTCACCGCTGTGAATCCCGTCGATAATTGCTCTGGTGTGTTTAATCGAAAGACGTTTGCCGACACCGTATTTTCCGCCGCTCCAACCGGTATTAACAAGCCATGCTTTTGAACCGTATTTTTTCATATTAGCGGCGAGCAGTTCGGCATATTTTGCCGGATGCCAAACGAGAAACGCGGCGCCAAAACATGCGGAAAAGGTTGCTTCCGGTTCTGTAACACCAACTTCCGTCCCTGCAACTTTGGCGGTGTAACCGCTGATAAAATGATACATTGCCTGCTCCGGTGTCAGTTCGCTCACCGGCGGCAATACCCCAAACGCATCACAGGATAAAAACACAATATTTTTCGGATGTCCGCCCGTACACGGCATTTTAATATTGTCGATAAATTCAATCGGATAGGAAGCGCGTGTATTTTCTGTAATCGAATCGTCGGCAAAGTCAACAAGACGTGTTTGCGGATCATAAACAACATTTTCCAAAACCGTTCCAAACCGAATTGCGTTAAAGATTTCCGGTTCACTTTCCGGTGCGAGGTTAATACATTTGGCGTAACAACCGCCTTCGATATTGACAATACCTTCGTTTGTCCAAAAATGTTCATCGTCGCCGATTAAGCGTCGATGTGGTTCTGTTGAGAGGGTGGTTTTTCCGGTTCCCGAAAGACCAAAGAAAAGCGATACATCGCCGTTTTTTCCTTCATTAGCGGAGCAGTGCATTGATACCATCCCTTTTTGGGGCATGAGATAGTTCATAATGGTGAACACCCCTTTTTTCATTTCACCGGCATATTGTGTTCCGAGAATCACCAATTCGCCTTTTTCAAACGATAACGCCACACAAGTTTTACTGCCGACTGATTTTTGTTTTGGATTGGCGGGACATTGACCGGCATTGTAAATAACGAAATCCGGCGTACCGAAATCGGACAATTCCTCTGTTGTTGGACGGATTAACATGTTTGCCATAAACAGAGCATGGTAAGCGCGGCAACAAATCACTCGAATTTTCAACCGATATTTGGGATCCCAACCTGCAAAACCATCAACAATATAAATTACATCCCGTGTATTCAAATAATCAATAGCGTGGGTTTTATTTTCATCGAAGTCGTTGGGAGTGATGGGGATATTGATGGAACCCCACCAAATATTGGAGTCACTGGGTTGATTTTTGGCGATACGTTTATCTTTTGGGCTCCGTCCGGTTTTTTCGCCGGAGCTGTTGATCAATGCTCCGGTCGAAGCCAACACCGCGTGTTCACGTAAGAGTGCTTCTTCATAAAGTTTTGCGGGTGAAGCGTTACGAAGTACTTCAGCCGCACGGATTCCGTAAGAATTCAGGTCTGGTTCTAAACTCATTGGATTATTCCTTTCTAAATCTAAAAATCAGTACAAAACTCAAAGGGGAATCTCTAATAATTCCGAATTTACCGCAAGTTAACGGCGTGGGCTTGCCCCGCGTTGTTAGGCTTAACCCCAAAACACGGGGTAAACTCCGTCGTTAAACGATTAACTGGGAATCTCTCATCATTCAGGATTTACCGCAAGTTAACGGCGTGGGCTTGCCACGCGTTGTTCGACTTCCACTAAAACACGGGGTAAACCCCGTCGTTAACTGTTAATTAATAGGTTGAAAATAAAAAATTGAATTATGAGAGATGCCCTTTTTAATTTTTTATCCCTGTGGAGCGATTTTGGTAAATATATTTTTAAAACGAAAACCGAAATTTCCAGTGCGAGGAGTATCTCTTAAAATTTTCGTGGTCGCACTTTTCCCTGAACACGTCCGGACAATCCTTGTATTCTTAGGAAACCGCCGGCATCATCCTGATTATATGCTCCGCCGCCTTCCATTGTGGCAATACCTTCATCATACAAACTGTTTGCACTGCTTCGATTTTGAATAGTAA
>JAIROD010000054.1 GCA_031257725.1 Planctomycetaceae bacterium
ACCAACATTGCGTCCCTACGGGACGCGGATCATTTTGTTATACCGTTTTCTACCAAGATGTCGTCCCTAACGGGACGGGAATATTCGGAAAGACAACCAAACCACTGAATAGATACAACCGAATTTTAAAGTGTGATGAGTATATTTCGTCCCTAACAGGACACGGTATGGTATTGCAATTGTATCGGCAATGTGTTAAACTTCTTCCCTTGATCGGGTTATACCTGCTGGGTTACCGATCATCGTTGTTTCAACCCCAATTTGTCTCAAAGGAGAAAAACCAATGACAACACGACGTGAATTATTACGTAATACCGCTTTGTTTAGCGGTGCCGCCCTGCTCGGTTCTCAGATATTGCCTTCCGTTTCGGCACAATCTGAAGACCCCTTTGAAGCCCCCGACAACCCAATCTATGCCGTTATTCTCGGCTGGAAAATCGGTCCCCAAATCTATTCGTTTAACCGATTTCCATTCGATGAAGCAATTCAAAAAGTTCGAGCTTGCGATGTCGCCAGTTTCGAATTGTACAGCGGTCAGAAATTGTCGAAAAAGATTGATGTTCGCGTTGGTCCCGATTTGCTCAAACCCGCCAACAAAGATGCTTTCAAACGATTCCGCGAATTGCTCGCCGAAAATGAATGCGTTCCGCACGCAATGGGGGTTTGTCCGGGAAATCGGGAACATTTTGAATTTGCCGCAACAGTCGGTATTTCCGTACTCAACTGCGAACCCGGTTTCGATAAACTAGCCGAAGTCAACAAGTTAGCCGAAGAATATCGGATCAGTGTCGGACTTCATAATCACCCCAAACCCTCCATCTATTGGGATCCGCAAATTGTTCTCGATCATCTCAAAGATTGCAGTACCCGCATCGGAGCATGTTGCGATACCGGACATTGGTATCGAAGCGGACTTGATCCGCTTGAATGCGTTCAAAAATTCAAAGGAAGAATCGTCAGTTTTCATATCAAAGACCTTAACGAGCAAAAACGTGATATTCCACTCGGTAAAGGTGTTTGTAAAATTGCCGAAATCTTACAAGAGTGTGCCGTACAGCGTGTCAATGCACCGTTTTCAATCGAATATGAATCCGATTGGGACAACAACCAACCCTTAGTCGCTGAAGGTGTCCGCTTCTTCCGGCAAACCGCTAAAAAAATCGTACAGGATTCGTAAAAAATTACGAATCGTTTCAGATTTTTTTTGCAGAGGTTCAATACGCATGTGAATAACCGCCGCCAGTTTCAGTAAATACCGAACCGGCGGCAAAGTACAACCCCTAAAGGGGTTGGCGAAAGTGTTGCCAACAGCCGCCGGTTCGGTATTTACTTGAAACTGGCGGCGGTTATGCACGTAGAACGCCTAAAGGGGTTGTTCGGTTGTTATAGGGAGTCGCCGAATGCGTAACATGAGTCATTAATAGGGATTGTCCGAAAAAATTGACCGCTCATTAAATTCAATTCGTCAAACGTAAAATGTACGACTGAATTGTTACTAATTAACTACTTAACTAAAATTATTGACCATTTTATGACTTCTGATCCAGACCATTCTGAAAATAGTTTCATTAATACAGTTCTTTCTCCATTCCGTAAGCGTTTGATTGGTTCTCAGCGGAATCCCGACGCTTACCGTCCTAAGCCGGATATTCCGGTTGTTGACGAGGAACATTCCCCGAACAAAGCGAAAACCGATTCGCCGGATCAAGCGGAAACCGCCAACAATTCAACATTGTCTTCCGCTGAAAATACCGTTGGACAGCCGGAACCTCTTACGGAGGGCAATGATAAATCGTTGCGAAATATTCCGGCTGTTACGGCGAATCGGGTTCCGATTCCTAAAATTCGTGCCGGTAAAATGTCGGACGATTTGGAAAACGAATTTAACGCGGCTTTTAGCGGTGAATCACTTGGCGAATCTCTTGACGTTTTGATCAGAAAATCCGAAGCGGTTGCCGATCAGGAAATTTTGGAACCGGAAACAAAACTCAAAGCAAAAGTCATTTCGTTGCATGGCGATAGCGTTTTTCTTGATCTTGGAGCGCGGGAACAAGGTGTGGTATCGCTCAAGATGTTTCCGCCGGATGCCGAACCGCAACCCGGTCAATCGCTTGACGTTACGGTTATTCGTTTTATGCAGGACGAAGGGCTTTACGATGTTTCAATACCGTTAGCCGCCGCCGATGTTCGGGATTGGTCGCAAATTCATGAGGGAATGGTTGTTGAAGCTAAAATTACAAAATCGAACAGTGGCGGGTTGGAGTGTGAGGTCAATCGGTTACGCGGATTCATCCCCGTTAGTCAAATTGAATTATTCCGTGTCGAAGATATTGAACAATATATCGGTCAAAAATTGACCTGTCTTGTCGAAGAAGTCGATCCTGAACGACGCAATTTGGTTTTGAGTCGTCGCGCCTTGTTGAATCAAGAGCGTGAAGAAAAACAAAAAACTCTCTTTGCCGAACTCGAAGTTGGGCAAATTCGTGAAGGATTGGTACGAAAAATCATTGACAGCGGAGCGTTTGTTGATCTTGGCGGCGTGGACGGGTTTATTCCAATCGGCGCACTGGCGTGGGGACGAATCCATCATCCAAGCGATGTGTTGACCGAAGGAACTCGTGTTAAAGTACGAATTTCCAAAATTGATGAAACCACTCGACGAATCTCATTGATTTATCGTGACGACGCTTCCAATCCCTGGTCAAACATTGCGGAACGCTTTCAGGAAAAAACATTGGCACGCGGAAAAGTTACGAAAACAATGGATTTCGGGGCGTTTGTTGAATTGATGCCCGGAGTGGAAGGATTGGTTCATATCAGTGAATTGTCGGCAAAACGGGTTGGCAATGTCCGCGAGGTGGTCAAGGAAGGCGAATGGGTTGACGTTTATATTTTGTCTATTGACTCCGAAACCAAACGAATCTCCCTGTCCATCAAACAAGCCGTTTCAATAACTCCTGAACCGGAAATTGTTTCGGAAACAACTGACGGAAATAAAAACGCAACAGAAAATGCCGGTGTAACCGAAACGAAAGATTCATCGGCGGTTCAATCAACGTTGAAAATTAAGAACCCGCACAAAGGTCCGCTCAAAGGCGGAACCGGTCAAGCAACAGGCGGTGAAACATTCGGGTTAAAATGGTAATGGAACGGGTCGATTTTAATATACCCTACGATGAATGTCCGAAAGATGGTTACGGGCGCGTTTTCCGTTTGTGGGCTGGTCAATGAGGACGGTTGTTCTTTCGCCCTGAAAGGGCAATAGATCATTGAGAGTTAAATGTATCGTTAGCGGAATGATAGAGGTGGGGGGCGTAATCCGCGTCTGAACTATGATTTTAA
>JAIROD010000088.1 GCA_031257725.1 Planctomycetaceae bacterium
AGGTTTGGTTTCTGGTAGGACTCTTGCTACTAAGGTTGTTTTGTTAAGAAAATAAGGTTGAAAATAAGGTTTTGTGAAACGATGACGATACGTTTGGGAATATTCCACTGATATATTACTAAAAAATTGGTATCTATTCAGTGGTTTGGTTGTGTTCCTGAATTTTCCGTCCCGTTAGGGACGGCATTTTTAATCGACGCCATTGGCTGCCAATATGTTGTCCCTAACGGGACAGAAAAACAAATATTGTTTATTCAGTGGAGTTTTCAATCGGGAACCTCTAATAATTCAGAATTTACCGAAAGTTAACGGCGTGGGCTTGCCCCGCGTTGTTAGGTTTAACCCAAACAACACGGGGTAAACCCCGTCGTTAACAAATGGGCAGAAAATAAAAAATTGAATGATGAGAGACACTCTAATACAAATTTGAAACTACACATCATTGGGAATGACATACGGGTTACGGTAATCACGTTTCCAATATTGGTTGGCTTCGGGATTTTTGGGAACACCGGTTTTTTCGTCAATATCGAGTTTTACACCGCCTAAACGGTATGAAATTGTTGAATAATGGACGAGTGAAGTGCTGCGGTGTCCTTTTTCAATATCAGCGTTGGGCAATTCACGCGACCGGATACAATCCAGAAAGTTACGTTTATGTTCCACATCGGGGAAACGTCCAAACGCTTGGGCTTTGACAACGGGTTGCCGATCTTTCGGTCGGTCAAAAACCTGCCAACCGCCGCCGTGCCGACCCACCATCATTAACCCTTTCGTTCCGTAAAGTTCAATACGTGTTGCGCATTGCATCCAGTACGGAAACATATCGGATTGACGAACCGTTCCATCTATTTTGAGAATGTAATTGGAATAAAGAGATTCTTCAACCGTGAAGGTGAGATCATCAAATTCGTAAGAAGCGATCAACGTATCCGGTGTTTGGGCGTCGCTGTTTGGATCGGTGAAACGTCCGCCGACCGCATACGCGGACTTGGGAATTTCCTTGCCGACAAGCCAGCGAGCCAAATCAATCTGGTGAACACCGTCATTCAAAACATCACCGGACGAAAAATCCCATAATTCATGCCAATTACCGTTCAAAATTGTCGAAGAGTAGGGACGTTCCGCAGCAGGACCAAGCCAGGCACTCCAATTTAAATGTTCAGGAACAGGTTCGCCGGTTTTAATTTTGAACGAATTCATTTCACGTTTTTGGTTAAAAACGCGGCAAAGATGAATGGTACCGAGTTTTCCTTCATTGATATATTTTTTTGCTTCAATATTATAAGGTGCGCTTCGATTTTGAGTTCCGTGTTGAACGATACGTTTATATTTCCGAGCGGCTTCGACCATTTTCTGACCTTCCCAACCGGATTGTGAAGCGGGTTTTTCGGTGTAAACATCTTTTCCTGCCTGACACGCAAGAATTGCTCCCAGAGCGTGCCAATGATCGGGCAATGCGCAAACAACCGCATCAACACTTTTATCATCGAGAACGGTTTGCATTTCGGAAACATATTTTGCTTTTGCTTTTGCGGCGGCTTTTTCGCCCCGTTCTTTTCGGACATCGCAACAATAAACAACATTCACCTCATCGAATTCCTGAAACCCCGTAATTCGGGAGTTATTCGGATAATCGAATCCGTGTAACAGTGCCGTACCGCGTCCGCCGCAACCGATTAACGCGAGATTAATTTTATTGTTTGCCGAAGTATCCGCAACAGATTTACCGTTCAAAATTGTCAACCCAATTCCGAAACCGAGTGATGTTTGCGTTCCTTTTTTCAAAAATTCACGTCGTTGCATGAGAATATTCTCCTGTTAAATAAAGGTTAAAAAAATATCCGTCAAGATAAAATTCCGTAATTAAAATTCATCATTGTTTTTATAAAAAGGAACGCGGGCGTCTCGCCTGCAAGAATTGACGGTTTTGACCGTATCGGGTGCGGACGTGATGCCCGCGTTCCTAAATTTCACTGAAATATTACAAAATGGGCAATTTATTGACTTCGAATAGTATAATTTATTTCTGCTAGAACACAATAGCAAAATTGATGGAATTTTCATGGTATATCCTATACACTGCGCTTTCCAAATTTTTTTCACTAAAAAATCACTTGGTTTTTAAGGTTTTTTTTGAATAAAATATAGGTAATCTCTAATAATTCAGAATTTACCGCAAGTTAACGGCGTGGGCTTGCCCCGCGTTGTTAGGCTTAACCCCTAAAACACGGGGTAAACCCCGTCGTTAACTATTAACTGGGAATCTCTAATCATTCAAATTCAGGATTTACCGAACGTTAACGGCGTGGGCTTGCCCCGCGTTGTTCGACTTAACCCCAAAACACAGGGTAAACCCCGTCGTTAACTATTAACTGGGAATCTCTAATCATTCAGATTCAGGATTTACCGCAAGTTAACGGCGTGGGCTTGCCCCGCGTTGTTCGACTTAACACTAAAACACGGGGTAAACCCCGTCGTTAACTATACTGTCAACGGCATAATATAATGCACTACTGAATTAGTACGAAAATTCACTATGGGATCGAGGCTGTTTCATCTCCGTTTATGGAACCTAACGCCCCCCAAATTCCCCAAAGTGAAGTGTTGCCGCTGTTGTCATGTTTTAA
>JAIROD010000108.1 GCA_031257725.1 Planctomycetaceae bacterium
TTGCCGGCGGGAAACAGGGGCAAGTCGGCTATCGCCGTATTAATAAAAACCTTTCGGCGAAAGGTTGCCTACCTCTTGAATCAAACAAAAACAACCAATATCATGCCGTTTGCGGTATAGCAAGGATCATCGTTTTTCAAAAAGTTTCAAATTTAATCGTGAACGTATCATTCATAAAAATAAACACTTAAAAATCGATGTCAGAAACCAAATTGCAATCGAAAATTCCTGACGGCGTTTTGTCCGAGAAGTGGACTCGTCATAAAGCCGATATAAAAGTCGTCAGTCCGGCGAATAAGCGCAAACTGGAAATTATCGTTATTGGTACAGGTTTAGGCGGGGCATCGGCTGGGGCATCGCTTGGCGAGTTGGGTTATAACGTGAAAGTATTTTGTCTCTCCGATAGCCCAAGACGCGCACATTCCATCGCCGCTCAGGGCGGAATCAACGCCGCAAAAAATTATCAAAACGATAACGATTCCATAGACCGCTTGTTTTACGATACAATAAAAGGCGGAGACTACCGCTCGCGTGAAGCCAACGTTTATCGGTTAGCCGAAGTGAGTCCGTTGATTATTGATCAATGTGTTGCGCAGGGTGTTCCTTTTGCGCGGGAGTACGGCGGTTTGTTGGCGAATCGTTCTTTTGGCGGTGCTCAAGTCTCGCGCACATTTTACGCACGCGGACAAACCGGTCAACAATTACTACTCGGAGCTTATGCCGCTCTTAATCGTCAAATTTCCGCCGGAAATGTTAAATCGTATCATCGGCGCGAAATGCTGGACTTGGTTTTAATTGACGGCAAGGCGAAAGGAATTATCGTTCGCAATTTGGAAACAGGCGGGATGGAACGTTACGGTGCTCATGCTGTTGTTGTTGCAAGCGGCGGATACGGCAATACCTTTTTCCTATCAACCAACGCAATGAATAGTAACGGTTCGGCAATCATACAATGTTACAAACGCGGTGCATTTTTCGCTAATCCGTGTTTTGCACAAATTCATCCGACCTGTATTCCGGTTCACGGCGAACAACAATCGAAACTGACATTGATGTCGGAATCACTTCGTAACGACGGCAGAATCTGGACACCGAAAAAACTTGAAGACGTTGAAAAGTTGCGAAAAAAACAAATTAAACCGTCGCAAATTCCTGAATCGGATCGTGATTATTATTTGGAGCGGCGTTATCCGGCATTTGGAAATCTTGTACCGCGCGATGTTGCCTCGCGTGCGGCTAAAGAGCGTTGTGATGCCGGATTTGGTGTGAACGAAACCGGACTTGCCGTCTTTCTGGATTTCTCAAGCGCAATAGAACAGTTAGGTCAAAAGGTTATTGCCGAGCGTTACGGCAATCTTTTTCAAATGTACGAAAAAATCACCGACGTTAATCCGTACAAAGAACCGATGCAAATTTATCCGGCAATACATTACATGATGGGCGGTCTTTGGGTTGATTACAATTTAATGACAACAATTCCGGGATTGTACGCCATCGGCGAAGCCAACTTTAGCGATCACGGCGGAAATCGTTTAGGAGCGTCGGCGTTGATGCAAGGTCTGGCGGACGGATATTTCATTCTGCCGTACACTATCGGAGATTATTTGTCGCACGAAATACAAACTCCGAAAACCGATACCAATCACGAAGCATTCAACGAAGCGGAAAATCAAGTGAAAACAAAAATAAACAAAATTTTCAATATCAAAGGTAAACAACCTGTTGACGTTATTCACCAAAAATTAGGACGTATTATGTGGGAATATGTCGGCATGGCAAGAAACGAAAACGGGTTGAAAAAGGCAATTGATTTAATTGAAGAAGTCCGTAAAGAATTTTGGTCGGATATTTTAACGCCGGGCAAAAATTCGGAGTTCAATCAAGAACTGGAAAAAGCAATACGATTAGCGGATTTTATCGAAATCGGAAAACTTATGGCGTTCGACGCTCTCAATCGTAAAGAATCATGCGGAGGACATTTTCGCGAAGAAATGCAAACCGAAGACGGTGAAACAAAAAGAGATGACGAAAATTATCGGTACGTTGCCGCATGGGAATATCAAGGAGAAAATCAAGACCCGACACTACACAAAGAACCGCTGAATTACGAAACGGTTAAACTCTCAACAAGAAACTACAAAGACTAATTCGGAAATAAACGTTTGTGACTAGTAATTATTCAGTAGATTGGTCATTCGATGGTAGGCAACCGCTCGCCGAGCGGTTGCGTCGGCGATAGCCAACTTGCCCCTGTGTGCGGACGGAAATAGGAAAACCCAATCAACCGTTGCGACCTTTCGGCGAAAGGTCGCCTACCTTTGAGTCGCCTACCTGATGTGTATTTCCCGATAAGACACTCTACTGAATAGATACTATGAATAATCGTTTATGAATAATCGTTTGTGCAATGTCAGAGCCGCAACCGGAAGGTTGCGACGCGGCAACGTGTCAATAGGGACGGGAACAGGATAACAAACATAGTGAATCGCAACCTTCCGGTTGCGGCTCTGATTTTGAAGGTTCTGATTTTGAATAAAAATACAAAAATGAAATTTACACTTAAAATATGGCGGCAAAAAAACGCCAACGCAAAAGGACAATTTGAAACTTACAAGATAGATAATATCTCTCCGGACACTTCGTTTCTTGAGATGTTGGATATTTTGAATAATAACCTGATACGTGAAGGCAAAGAACCGGT
Organism: Planctomycetaceae bacterium; assembly: GCA_031257725.1. Taxonomy (GTDB): domain Bacteria; phylum Planctomycetota; class Planctomycetia; order Pirellulales; family Thermoguttaceae; genus WRKP01. Next base: position 2,702 of record JAIROD010000108.1, read on the forward strand.
TGCTTTTGACCACGATTGCCGTGAAGGAATTTGCGGTATGTGTTCGTTGTACATTAACGGCAGGGCGCATGGTCCCGACGAAGATATCACAACATGTCAATTACATGCACGTAAATTCAAAGACGGGGATACTATTATTGTTGAACCTTGGCGTTCGGCGGCGTTTCCGGTGATTAAAGATTTGGTGGTGAATCGTCATGCTTTTGATCAAATATTGCAGGCGGGCGGTTTCATTTCCGTCAACACCGGCGGAGTTCCCGACGGTAACATGATTCCGATTGCCAAAGACGATGCGGAAGAGTCAATGGATGCGTCGGCGTGTATTGGTTGCGGTGCTTGTGCGGCGACGTGTAAAAACGGGTCGGCGATGTTATTTGTTGCGGCGAGAGTGTCGGCGTTGGCGAAGTTGCCGCAGGGCAAGGTTGAAGCGGCGCAACGGGCAAAATCAATGATTGCCAAAATGGACGAACTCGGATTCGGAAGTTGCACCAACACGCAGGCTTGTCAAGCCGAATGTCCAAAAGGAATTTCAATCGCCCATATTGCACGGCTCAACAGAGAATTTCTTCTCGCAAAATTAAAAGATTAATAATCGGTAGGGAATCTCTCCTCATTCAGAATTTACCGCAAGTTAACGGCGTGGGCTTGCCCCGCGTTGTTAGACTTACCCCCAAAGCATGGGGTGAACTCGTCGTTAACTAAAAACACGGGGTGAACCCCGTCGTTAACTATTAATTTATTAATTTATTAATTAATGG
>JAIROD010000119.1 GCA_031257725.1 Planctomycetaceae bacterium
GTCCTAACGGGACAGAAAAAGGAACATTGACCGCAACTGAATAGTTACAAATAAACTTCAATCTCCAAAAAATTCCACTGATATATTACTAAATATCCTACTGAATAGTTACCTAAAAACTTCTAAAAGCTTCGGCGAAACATCGCCTACCTTTTATAGGGTTCCACTTGGAAATCGAACTTTCCGCCGGGAACAGGAACCTCAACCGTAATACCGGATGTGTTCGGTGACGAATATTTTTTATCAATCAACTTCTGTTGACCGAAAATATAAACATAAACGTTATATTTTCCTTTGGGCAACCCGTCTTTCTCCGAAATCGAACCGACTACATAAGTCCCATCCGGTTTCAATGTTCCGCGTGCTTCGTAGGCATCCTTCTGAAAATAGACTTCGCCGCCGCTAAGCGGTGTACCGTCGGTTAATGTTACTTTGCCGGAAAGCCCATATTTTCCGTTACCGCAACCGGAAAAAAGCAACAAAATAGCGGTTAATGCGAAACAAAAAATTGTTTTTTTCAGCATTGATTATCCTTCCATTGTTAATTGTTAAATAGGAAACTTTGTGGTAAAAATGGCAACCCGAAATAAATAGGGAACCTCTAAAAATACCCTTTGCCCAAAATAAATGTTTTGACTAATTGTTCGATTTTTGTCGATTTAAGTCGAAATAAAATTAATTTTTAGAAGTTCCCATAAGCGAGCAATCTCTCATCGTTTCCATATCGGGTTGCCCTTCCTGTAAAACTCCGTGTTAATCCGTTTCGGGCAAGGTAACGATATTACCGTCATCAACGCAGACAAACCGATAGAGCATTTCACGCGATGTTGCTACAGAAATCGCTTGTACCGAACCGTCGCCCATCAGAAAATGACAGATTCCGGTATGGTAACTACCGAATGCGTAAGACCAACCGCCCCATGCCGGCATCCACGGTGCAGCTGAGGAGTACGAACAATCCCGCGGTCCTCTTGCTAAGGAGAGACCGAGCCCCGGCTCCGTGGCTTCTGCCCAACCACGCGTGGTGGATGGGCGGATATCGCGGGAGGTGGCGATAAAATTACAGTCCGCCTGGTCCTGTCCATCTGGACCGCAATGTCCTAATCGATTCTCTGGAATATGTTTTTCGCCGATTACAAATTGATTACTTGTTCCATCGGTAAACCAACTCATATCGTCGCGCGGTTGCCAACTTCTGTTTACTATCGGCATGGAAACTCGCAACGGTCCGCCGTAACTGCTGGGACGAGCATAGAAGTTACCGTCGTTTTCGGCACCTATATGCTGATCCCACCATTCATGTTCTCCACTCCACCCGTAAGGACCGGTCCGGGCAGGATTCTGTCTGATATAAATTGGAATTGCGTAGTCACAATAAGCACCCGCACCGATAGCGGTACTCGTCATACCGGGTAACTCTTCCGATAATCCCGAACCGGTTCCCGCGCCGCCGCCTCGTCGAGTCGGACAATGGTAAATGGACACAGAACCAAAAGATTTTTGACCATCTGTGCCCAATCCATTCCACCATGCCTTATTGTAAATGTTCCATGTGTTGCCGGTGTCGCTGGAACGTAGAAAATCGTACAGAGGTTCCTGTTCGATATAGGGGAGAATCAACACAAAAAAAGTTGGCGTTCCAATGCCCCAAAGTGATGGTATGTTGGTCGGCGGAAGCCCATTTTTTACGTCATGAAAATTGTGAACGCCCAATCCGATTTGTTTCAGATTGTTGTTGCACTGCATTCGTCGTGCCGCTTCACGCGCCATCTGAACTGCCGGCAACAGAAGAGCGATTAACACCCCGATAATCACAATCACCACAAGAAGTTCGACTAAGGTAAAGCCGAACGGTGAAGAACGGAAAAGAGTTGAGAATTTTGCGGGAAAACGTTGAAAAACCGAACACTTTCCACTCTCAATTCTTGCCTTTTCTCTACATCTAGCCCCCCCCCCCTGTCTTGCCCATTTTAACATTTGATTTTTCGCCCACAGCATCACGAAAAATTCAACAACACATTTTACTAAATTTTTCATCGTCATACTCCTTATTTTCTAAGGTTTTATTCCAATAACCGTGAAATATTGCCGCAACACATAACGGCAAGAAAACATATTCACAATTGAGATAGTTTAAAAGATTACATGAAGTCAAAACATCTGTCAAGTGGAATTTTTTTAATCTCCGAAAAAAAAAGTTAAAATTGAATTTTTATCAATTTTTCCACTTTTTCGGAAAAAACCACTGAAACACCCAGAAAAAAATTCTGCGGATTATTTTTTTCATGTATTGGGCATCTCTAATAATTCAGAATTTACCAAAAGTAACGGCGTGGGCTTGCTCCGCGTTGTTCGACTTACCCAAACACGGGGTAAACCCCGTCGTTAACGATACCACAAACGGCATGATATTGGTTTGTTTTGTTTGATTCAAAAGGTAGGCAACCTTGTAATTATTGACCTAATGACAAACAATAGAATCGCGACGGAAGAGTTACAACAATAAATTGCACCTCATAACATGAGTTGAGAACATTTTAAATTTTGTTCCTCAACCGGTTTTTGTCTCGTCGTTCTTTTGTTCTTCGACCGGTTTTGTCTCGTCGTTCTTTTGCTCTTCGACCGGTTTTGTTTCGTCGTTCTTTTGTTCTTCCACCGGTTTTGTCTCGTCGTTCTTTTGTTCCTCAACCGGTTTTGTTTCGTCGTTCTTTTGTTCTTCCACCGGTTTTATCTCGTCGTTCAAATCCGGAACTTTAATAAGTCCATCCGTTCCCGGAAGATTCGGCAATTTTGTATCTGTTATATCATGTTTATGGTCTTCTCCATGTTCGTGATGTTCATCTTTGGCTTCTTCTTTTTTCTTTTCGCGAAACACATTTGTTTGTGTCAAGTGGATTTTTTTGTACACATCTTCCGAAATAACATAATACCAATCGGCAAAACGATCTGTGAGTTTTTCGGCACGTTTTTTTCCGTCTTCGACAGCTTTATCATACCGTTCTTGTTCACGTTGATTCGATTTTTCGATTTGTTCTTTTTCTTTGTTTGCGGTTTCAGCCTGATCCGCCGCCAAGCCTTCGGGAATTTCCGGTACAGGTTTAATATCCGGTTCAGGAATCATGGAAGCGTCAAATTCTGCTGTTATAAAAAGATAGCGATTGGCTCCCATTGTTGGAGTTTTTCCTGAAGTTTCCGATGGATTGCCGGTTTCGTTTGGTATTTCCGATTCAGTTCCGGACAAATCGCCAAACCGGAGATTGTATCGAATACCATCTTTCATCCGAATCTGAATATCACCTTCGTTGGAAAGAAGTTGAGTTCGTTCACCGGTTCCACGTCTAATATCCGGCAATTTAACAAGACAAAATCCTGATTTTCTAAGTGAGGGATCGGGATTTCCGGTTTGTTCGGAAAATGGTTTGCCTTCACGCAACGCCGCCGCCAACACTGCCGGTTTTTTCGTAACTCCGACAATTTTCAGATCATTCAGTGCGGAAACCATTCCGTCCAATATTTCCGTGTTCAATTCCTCATTCGGATTTATTTTCCGTTCGTAGTATTCATACTGTTTGCCGCGAAATCCCATCCATTTTTTCAAACTCCATTTTTCAGGACCGGAAGCGGAACTATCGTAACCGAATGTTATATCGCCGATGAATGTTGGAATGATGACTTCATGTGCGCCGAGTTGCGTCATTTCCAGTTCGATTGTGTAGGAATATTCATCAACAAAAATTTCCTTTACATCGAATGAGCTGATGTCGAGCAGATTTTTTTCAATCCATTGGTCGAAACTTGTTGCGAAGCGGCTTGGATCGACTTCAACGACATAGACCGGAACCTGACCGGCAATACGGACATAACGTAATTTTGCCGATTCGTCGGGAGGATCGTCCGGATTTTTCTTTTCTTTTGTGTCGGCTTCTTTACCAACAATCAAATCGACAAATTTTTCGTCATCGGCGCCGCCCAACGTAACCTTAATACCAATTCCTTCACCGAGAGAGGCACTTTCTGAAGTTGGATCGATAACGCCGTACAAGGTGTGTAGTGAGGTAACGTCGTTTCCTTCGGCTTGTGAAGCGGCAACTTCCAGCACGGTCAAATCGACGAGTGCTTCGGCAACTTTACCCATTTGATCTTTAGCATCGGCGGGATAATTGTCGTGCGAAGGGATTGACCAAACGCCGTCGATTTCCGTAATACGAAAATTGTCCGGATCACCGGCAACATTTTGTCGAACAATTTCGAGTTTTTTAACGGCGAGCGGATCGGTGAATTTTGGAAAAAGTGGTTTACCGACCATCTCTTCCATTTTAATTTCACGCACTACCGGACGTGACAACACCGCAATTCCCAAAAAGATTACGGCAAGCAACAAAAAGATTGAGGTTTTGGTTGTTTCAGTCATGGTCATACAATAGGGTCATAACAATAGGGTACTGCGAAACTCAAACTTTGAAACCGATTCAAAATTTTTCATAATTTACACCAACTTCCACTTCCTTTCAAGCCGGTAAACAAAAAAATTCTTATGGGCATCTCTAATAATTCAATTTTTTATTTTCAACCCATTAATTAATAAATTAATAGTTAACGACGGGGGTATCCCGTGTTTTTAGTTAACGATGGGGTTTACCCTAATACTGTTTTCGGTTATTCCAGTATATTTAACGGGTTAAGCCGTGAAATATGCTAGTTAAGCCGTAAAATATGCCGGCTAAACCGTGATATTTTATAGTTTAACGGTGAAATTTGTTAAAATGGGGGGGATTGGGGG
>JAIROD010000181.1 GCA_031257725.1 Planctomycetaceae bacterium
AATGCTTCACGTGAGAACATTGATTCCCGCCGGATGTGGGAAATCTGCTTGTCCGGTGGATAGAGGGGTAAGGAGGCGGAACGACAGAGTCGCTGCGCCCCTTGCCTACTCGATTGTTAAAAAAGTTAAAACAAAATAGACAATTACGACTTGCCCCTGTGTGCGGACGGAAAGTAAAAACCAACCGCGTACAACCCGAATAACAAACCAACCGTTGCGACTGTGGGTGAAAAATCTTCGGCGAAAGGCCGCCTACCTGTTGAGTCGCCGATCTGATGAGTATTTCCTGATAATACGCTACTGAATAGATACAGGTTTCTTACAAAGAATGAGTTGGTATCCTTTTCCATGTTTTGTTTCGATCTCACACGGAAAATTTCTGCTTGACAATTCCTTTCTCGCCCGACAAATACAAGCGTCTATCGTTCCATTCCTTGCGTCTTCGTCAAAACAAACATCCTGCCTCACGTCTTCCTTCGAAAGAAAATAATTTTCCGTTTCACAAAAATTTTTTAGCAACAGGTATGTTTGCGGGGTGAAAGAATACGAAAACCTATCACACATCACAACATGATGCGGAAGAAATTCAAGTTGCGGCAGTTCATCCGTATTGCTAAGGTGTGGAACAACCAAGTTGCTTGACGACATTTTAAGAATTGCCGTTACCTCACTGCAAAGTTTAGCGGTCTCATGGGAGTGAACGCTGATCTGACGCAGAATTTCAAGAATACGTGGTAACATAAAAATGGGAACGCTATGATGGACCAAGCGGGTTTCCCGTTCATACCACTGAATTCGCCGCGCGCAGGTCGGCAAGCATTGCGCAAAACGCAACACCCGAAACCCGCAAGCAGTAAGACATAACGCTCCCTTACAGGAACGCAATGCTTTCTCACTGTTATCGGGACTTCCGCCGACAAAGATAAACTCTGTGCGGGTGGTATTGGAAATCCGAGTCCATAAACTTGCGATAAGTAAATTGTTAAATACAATTCTAACAAAATAAAAAAGGAATTACAAGCTTTTTACCAATACAATATGTTGTCCCTACGGGACAGAAAAATAAACATTCACCGCAACGGAATAGTTACGGAATTTTTTTGTTGTCCTTTTCGTATAATTTTCGTGTCTTTCGTGTTGAAAATAGACAGATACTTCACAATCGGTTATACTATGGGGCATCTCAATAATTCAATTTTTTATTTTCAACCAATTAATTAATAAATTAATAGTTAACGACGAGGTTTACCCCGTGTTGTTAGTTAACGACGGGGTTTACCCCGTGTTTGGGGTTAAGCCTAACAACGCGGGGCAAGCCCACGCCGTTAACTTGCGGTAAATTCTGAACGATGCGAGATTCCCAATCTCCGGTGTTTTTGATTGTGATTTTATGATAAACGATTATTCTTCAGAACTTTTAGATAATATTCTCCTTTCAACTGTTGAAGGAATCGGCTCGAGAACCTATCAACAACTTTTAGAACGGTTCGGAAGCGTAGCGGAAATCCTGAACGCTTCCTACCGTGATTTGAGCGGCTTTGAATTTCTGAAACCGGATACGGCTTCACGTTTGGCTTCGGCAAGAAAAAATTTTGACCCCAATGTTATTCTTGAACTTTGTCAACGTGACCGGATTGACATTATCCCGTTACACGACTCACGATATCCGGAACCGCTTCGGACGATTCATGATCCGCCCCCCATTTTGTACGTTAAAGGAAAAATCCTGCCGCAGGATACTTTTTCTATTGCCGTCATCGGTACCCGTCGAAATTCGGCTTACGGTTGCCGTCAGGCAGATCGGTTGACAACCGCTCTTTGCCTTAACGGTTTTACTATTATCAGCGGTTTGGCGTTGGGAATCGACGGTATTGCCCACCGCGCCGCTCTAAAATCCAACACCCGAACTCTTGCCGTTTTGGGAAGCGGGCATCACCGGATTTATCCGCCGGAACACGAAACTCTTGCCGAACAAATTGTACAATCCGGCGGCGCGGTATTGAGTGAATATCCTCCGTTACATCAATCCGCAAAATGGACTTTTCCGCAACGGAATCGGATTGTCAGCGGTCTTGCGCTGGGCGTTCTCGTTGTGGAATCGCCGATGCGGAGCGGAGCGATGATCTCCGCAAGAATTGCCGGCGAGCAAGGACGTGATATTTTTGCCGTGCCGGGTTCCATCGAATCAACCGCCTCACACGGTTGTCATCAATTAATTCGTGATGGAGCTTATCTGGTCGAATCCGCCGATGATATATTAAATGTTCTCGGTCCGTTACGGCAAAAAGTTTTTCTCTTCAATATGCCGCAACTGTCCAATCCCATTCATCATCCCAACGAAATGTCCCTAAACCAAATGGAACTCACAGTGTTACAACATATCAACATGTCCCCGACTCCGCTGAATGATATTGTAACTACATCAGGTCTCGAAGAACAACAGGTTGTTGCCGCGTTGAGTGTTTTAGAAAAAAAACGGATTATCCGGCAAATTTCGCCCGTTGTGTTTGTCAGAATGTAACTGAATTTATTTTGTCCCCCTCCATCGCGTCGGTATCACCGACACGATGGAGGGTGAAAGCCTTTCGGCGAAATATCGCCTACCTCTTGATTGTTGAGAGCGAGACATTATTCTAAGTATCGTCCTTGTAGGGCTGGAAGTAAAATGACATCACTCAACTCAATGAATATACGATCATCAAAATTCCATAGAATAATTACAAAATTTTTTTATTAAATAAACATCACTTAAATGACCGCACAAAGTATAGTTCCATTCACCATGAAACTTATATATGGTTTCAATTTAGATAATTTATTTGCGCAGATTTCCTAAGATTGCAAAACAAATTTTAAAGT
>JAIROD010000234.1 GCA_031257725.1 Planctomycetaceae bacterium
TACCACCCCTGCCCCTCCGAAGGAGGGGAATCATTCCCCTCCTTCGGAGGGGCAAGGGGTGGTCATTCGGAGGAAACAACTGAATCGTTAAAAAAAAATATTCCACTGATATATTACAATATATTTTATTCAAAAAAAACTTGAAAAATTAAGGGATTTTTTAATGAAAAAATTTAGAAAGTGCAGCTATTAATTAACAGTTAATATTAGACCATTTCTCTAACCCATTTTTGTTCCGTTTATTTTCCGTTTCCCTCGAAGTGTCCGGCGTTATCGTGTGGATTCTTTATTGAGCTAGGATCGTTGGCATCTTGTTTTTTATCGAAGTTTCACTGTTTTCCTTCGCGGTCTCTTAATCGTTTGGTTCTATGCTTTGTTGTTCGTTCTTTCGTCGTTGACTATCGCTGCCCCCGTTCAAGCCGGAATTGCCTAATTCCATGTTGAAATTGCCCCCGTTCAAGCCGGAATTGCCTAATTCCATGTTGAAATTGCCCCCGTTCAAGCCGGAATTGCCTAATTTCGTAATATATCAGTGGAATATTTTTTTTTAACTATTCAGTTGTTTCTTCCGAATGCCCCCCCCTAGCCCCTCCGAAGGAGGGGAATTATTCCCCTCCTTCGGAGGGGCTAGGGGGGGTAAAAAATAAACTTCAATCTCCGAAAAAAGTTCCACTGATATATTACAAATAGACAGTTACTAACGGGAGTGGGGAGAACATCACCCCCAAAACAACAAATGCTCCTTTTAGGCAATTAGGTATGACGGATTGACATAATCCCGTTTTGGTATTAGGCTTAATTAATGGGGAATCTCTCATCATTCAGAATTTACCGAACGTTAACGGCGTGGGCTTGCCCCGCGTTGTTCGACTTAGCCACAAAACACGGGGTAAATCCCGTCGTTAACTATTAACTGGGAATTTCTAATAATTCAGAATTTACCGAAAAGTTAACGGCGTGGGCTTGCCCCGCGTTGTTCGACTTAACACCAAAACACGGACTAAACCCCGTCGTTAACTATTAACAATGGAATGAGGCGAGATGCCCAATTGCGAACTTCGGAATAAAGCCGAGAGCGATCAACTGAAATCAAATAAAAATCAAAAGATTACACCGAAATTGTTAAACACTATGGGTGAACGACCAAAACTCAATAAGGTTGCTGTTGACGACCAACCGGAACCAAAACCCAAAAAAGAAAAAGATTACATTCCGTATCTTATTGTTCTTGCCGCAATATTATGTCGTCTTATTCTGGATTGTTGCGGATTTCCCGCACCGCTGATTACTTCGTGGACTATTTGGTGGATTACTATTGTGATTATGGTTATAGGGGCAGGAATTGCCCTTGATTTAGAGAAAAAATATGCCAATGACAAAATACCGCACTATTATGTTTGTGCCTGTACATCACTTTGGGGACTTTTAATATTTCATGTTAACCCCGCTTCAACCTTCATGTTTATCATCTTGATCATTTTAGGAACTTCTTGCATTTTCCAATTCCTTTTAACAAAAAAATAATGACCCAATATCTCGAAGCTAAAGCCGGAAATATTACGCCGGAAATGATTGTTGTTGCGGAACAGGAATTTCTGGAACCGGAATCAATCCGAACAGAAATAGCCGCCGGACGACTTGTTATTCCGGCAAATAAAATTCATTTGGCAAAAAAACTTCAACCCGTCGGGATTGGAATCGCCTTGCGTACCAAAATTAACGCCAATCTCGGAAATTCCGCTTTGACCAGCGATTCCCAGTGTGAAATCGCTAAAGTTCAATATGCCGTCCGATACGGTGCGGATACGGTCATGGATCTGTCAACCGGTTCCGAAATTGATTTGTTACGGCAACGGATTCTCGATGAAGTGACCGTTCCGGTCGGAACCGTCCCACTGTACCAAGTCTGCGAACAACTCGACGATATACTCGATATGACTCCGCAACTTTTTCTCGACGCGGTTGAACATCAGGCAAAACAAGGAGTGGACTATATGACCATTCACGCCGCCTTGCTGCAAGAACATCTGACCTTGACCGACCAACGACTCGCCGGAATCGTTTCACGCGGCGGAAGTTTAACCGCAAAATGGATGGTCGCCCATAAACGTGAAAATCCGTTTTATGAACATTTTGACGATCTTTGTGAAATTATGAAAGAATACGATGTTTGCTGGAGTATCGGCGACGGGTTGCGTCCGGGTTGTTTGCACGACGCATCCGACGCTGCGCAATTCGCAGAACTCGACGTGATGGGACGACTGGCTGTGCGGGCATGGGAAATCGGTTGTCAGGTCATGATCGAAGGTCCCGGACATGTCCCGCTTGACCAAATTGAAATGAATCTCAAACGGCAAATCGAAGTTTGTCATGGCGCACCGTTTTATGTTCTGGGTCCTGTTGTTTGTGATATTGCCCCCGGTTACGACCACATCACCAGTGCCATCGGCGCAACACTAGCCGCCTTTCACGGTGCGGCAATGCTTTGTTACGTAACTCCGAAAGAACATCTGGGGCTGCCGAATATGGAAGATGTCCGGCAAGGGGTGATTGCGTACAAAATTGCCGCTCACGCTGCCGACATCGCCCGACAACGACCACACGTCAGAGAACGGGACGACGCAATCTCGCGGGCAAGATTTGCGTTTGACTGGCAAGAACAATTCCGGCTTTCACTTGACCCCGAACGCGCAAAAGAATATTATAACGAATCACGAAAAGGTGTTGCCCCCCAAGATCGCCTCTGCCAAAATCAAAACGGTGAAACCGCTGAAACAGAAAATTATTGTACCATGTGCGGTCCTAAATTCTGCGCTATGAAAACAACTCAGGAACTCCGATTATTAAAACTGAAAAAGTAACATTGTTTATTGGGAATCTCTCATAATTCGGAATTTACCGAACGTTAACGGCGTGGGCTTGCCCCGCGTTGTTAGGCTTAACTAAAAAACACGGGGTAAACCCCGTCGTTAACTAAAAAACACGGAGTAAACCACGTCGTTAACTAAAAAACACGGGATAAATCCCGTCGTTTAACTATTAATTAATGGGTTGAAAATAAAAAATTGAATGATGAGAGATGCCCCTAAGGGAAGGATAAAAAATGACCACAGAGTACAACCATTGAGACCAATAACCAATCCACTATTCACTACCGGTTCAAACGGAGTCCAATTTTTCGGGCAAGTAATTTTCTCACGAACCGAACGGAAAATCGTTTGACTGCAATCTCTGTCCATTGTTTCATCGGCATCTTGATTGCGGGTCCCCGAAACCAATCAGGATAATCCTGCATTATCGAAACCAAATCATTACTAAAATTCGTTTCATGGATTGGAATGATTATTCCAAGTTCTTCTTCCAAAATAAAAGCAAACTCCTTAGCATCCCAATTCAGAGAGAAATCCGGTTCGCCAACAGTTTCCGTATCAAGATTAACGATCTCTTTACCAAGTTGCCGCGCCGCTGCCCAACGAACGGCAACCGCAAGAAAACCATCTTCCGGTTGAAGGTCAAGAGCGTCAATAAATTCCTTGTTCGTTTGCATGGCGGTTAATTATTGTTATGTATTGTGTTATTGGGAAATGGGAAAATAGGGGAGTTGGTATTTCCATCGGCATAGACGATATTCGGAACAGTGTGTTTGGAAGAACCAATTTCCGTTTCATTTTTGAGTTCTTGAGTCGGGTTCATCCAGCAGATAGGAGTTTTTCTCTCAACAATAAAAAGTGTTTTACTTTTTTCCTCCTGCGACAGCGAATCCAAAGAATGACATTTTGTATCGAAAAAAGCGTTGTTTCGGTCAAAACGGAATAATCACATTGTTCCTCTGTTGTACCATAAATCAAGTCGGGAACATAAAACGGATAATGGGAAACAAGAAAACACCCACGATTTTCAACGATGATCACACTGGTTAAGTATTTTAATTAATAGACGCCAATAAGCAATCCCCTTATAAAAATTTTGTCATTATTTCGTAAAATTTTCGCTAAACGTTTGTCATTATAACCTCATGTTACGCATGAGCTATCAAAAATACGCTCAATTTGTTACAAAGATGCCCAACAATTGAACCGGATAAACGCCGTAGGCGGTTATTCACAGAGAATGCCTAACGGCGTTTGTCCAATTTAATCATTTTTCGGTAACTATTCAGTTGTCGGTTTTGGCGTACTTTTTTTGAGTAATTCCCAAAGCGACGGAATAATTACCATTTTAGTAATATCTCCGCTTGTTTTATTTTGAAAATAAGGTAAAAATAAGGTAATTATTCAGTTGTGTTCCTGAATTTTCCGTCCCGCTAGGGACGACATATTGGTAGAAAAAATGCAATAAAAAAATCCGCATCCCATAGGGATGCAATATTGGTAAGATTTATTGATTGATTTCTGATTTCACCAACATTTCGTCCCTAACGGGACGAGCATTTTTAACCGACATCGTTTGCTACCAATATGCTGTCCCTAACGGGACAGAAAGACAAACATTCACCGCAACTGAATAGTTACGATTATTTTAGAATTTGGGGGAGAGAATCCCAGATAGGCAATCCCTTTTCCGCGAGTGCTTGGCGTGGGAGCGTTTGTTATTTGGTGGTTTTGATAGGTTCGAAATGATTACTTATCTACGTCATTTTCGTTATTGTTGTCGCTTTCTACTTTCACATTCGCCCCATTTTCAATAAGATATTCAACAACATCCGAGTTACCATTACGTTTAGCGATGGAGAGTGGAGTTTCACCGTATAGGTTTTCTGCGTTTACATCCGCACCTTTTCCAACAAGATACTTGACAATTTCCAAGTGACCATCAGCTGCGGCAATGAAGAGTAAAGTTTCACCGTCATCATCTTCTACATTTATATCTATACCCTTTTCAATGACATATTTGACAATTTCCAAGTGACCATAATATGCGGCGGTGAAGAGTAGATTTTTATTGTACATGTTTTCTACGTTCACATCCGCACCTTTTTCGACAAGGCATTTGACAATTTCCAAGTTACCATTACATGTAGCATTGAAGAGTGGAGTTTTATGGTTTATATTTTCTACGTTTACATCCGCACCTTTTTCGACAAGGCATTTGACAATTTCCAAGTTACCATTACGTGCAGCATGGAAAAGCGGAGTTTCACCGATGTTATTCTCTGCGTTTACATTCGCATTTTTTTCAACGAAATATTTGACAATTTCCGAGTGACTATTAACTGCGGCAGTGTAGAGTGATGTAACACCGTATTCATCTTCTGCGTTTACATCCGCACCGTTTTCAACGAAATATTTGACAATTCCCAAGTGACCATTAGCGGCGGCAGAGAAAAGTGGAGTTTCTTCGAATCGTTTTTTTGTATTTACATTTGCACCTTGTTCAACAAGATATTTGACAATTTCCAAGTGACCATCAGTTGCGGCGAAGAAGAGCGGAGTTTCACCGTATCTATTTTTTGCGTTTACATCCGCTCCTTGTTCAACAAGATATTTGACAATTTCAAAGTGACCATCAGCTGCGGCGAAGAAGAGCGGAGTTTCACCGACGATGTTTTCTAAATTTGTACCCACTCTTTTAACAAAACGTTTAACAACTTCCAAGTTACCGCAACTGGCAGCGTGGAAGAAGGGAGCTACCGGATTAAAACAATAATTAAGAATTGCCCCCGCAAGGTAGGAAATGCCAATTACAAAGTAGATGATAGCAATACCTAAAGATAGATAAAATCCATCACTGATTTCTGTTTTTAAACTCAATATGTATATGTGACAAATCCAAAATATACAAAAGCATGTAAGAAGCAACATTCCTATTGTTTGTTCCGGATTATCCGGATTAAAATAAGAATCAATTTTCGCTAATTTATTCTTCTTCATATAAACGGTACTTTCCAAAAAATTTTTACTTAAATTGACAACCAGCCTGTGAACGACAGAAAATATTTTACCACAATTT
>JAIROD010000267.1 GCA_031257725.1 Planctomycetaceae bacterium
TAGGAAATTCCTGTTTATTCGATGGGGCGGATTGTCGTTTTGAACAAATTCTTATCTTCTTTGAGTTTTTCCTCATTTCCGAAAACACAAATATTGTTCTGTTTCATTCCTTCACGGAACATTGCCGCGAATTTTCGGAGGTCATCCACTGTTGTCGAAAGCACCTCATCGCGTTCCCGTTGAATATCTTCCTGCGTCAAACCGGAAAGTTGCATCGCCGCAACGCGATTGCCTTTGTCTGCGGGAGTAAGCGGTTTATCAAGACTGCCGATTGTTGCAATAATCGCTTTCGTCAGCTCTTCATCCGAAAGTTCCAACTTTTCAAGATAATCCGCAACTCCTTCATAAACGTCAACCGTTCGTTTCAAATGCGGATCACGGTATGACCAAAGCGAAAAAACTCCGCTCCGATCAACCGAAAATCCACCGCCGTAAGCTCCGCCTTGCACCCGAATATTGTTCCAAAGATAACCGGTACGCAAAATATTCGTCAAAACCAACATCCTACCGGAATATTCAAATCCCGCCTTGCGATAGTCCGCCGATTTGACAACATATTGCACACGAGATGGAATCACCACCGCTTCATTCAATTGACCATACGTTACCGTATCGGTTTCATCCAAAAATAACTTCGGCTTTTTCGTAATAATTCCCGATTGAAATTTATTTCGAATCGTTTCGGAAATTATATCGAAATTTTCCTTGTCGATTGTTACGGAAATGAAGTCCAGATTTTCTTTTCTCAGGAATGATTCAGCGTAACTTTTTAACTGATTGGTAAGACGGTCGCTTTTTTCAATTTCACGAAGGAATTTGTAATATTCAACTCCGCCGATACGATCACGATAAGCGTTGGCTTGTGAAAAATAAGCGGATGCTCTTGTTTGAGCAAAGCGGTGTCCCTGCGACATCAACGCCTGTTCCGTACCAACACGAAGTTCTTGTACAATTTCTTTCAATCTCGCCGTATCATTGAACTTTGACCGGTTCAGTATTTCAAGAATAAGATCAATTCCCTTTTCCAGTTTCGGAATCATCACTTTGGTTCGGACAACAAACCGGACATCATAATCTTCCTTGTCTTTGAGATTGTACACCGTCAAACCGGTTGAAATTCCACCGGTATGAAGATCAATTTCATTGTTCAAATCAGAATATTGATAATTTTCCGTATCAACCCGTCCAAGAACATCCGAAAGCAACGACGCATAAAAACCTGTTGAATCGGTTGGTTTTTGTTTCGCCTTGAAATAAAGCGTTAGATAAACAATCTTATTGGTATCAATATCAGTGTTGACAATCCGCAATTCATCAGACACTGCTTTTTGAAATAAAATTTCTTCCGCTTTTTTATCGACATCTTCAATACTTAGCGAAGGAATTTTCGCAACATCTTCAGGTTTATCCGGCGCGGACTGACGTTCAAGAAGGATTTGTTGTTCCTTTTTGATTGCCGCTAATTGTTCCGCTGAAAGCGATTTTTTAATATCGGCAAGTTTTGCAGCAATTTTTTCAGAATGTTCTTTTTCAAGTCCTTGCTTGGGTTTAAGCATCACAAAACCGCGAGACGGATTATTAAGCAAATAGTGTTGAATCAGATTTTCAAAGAAATTATTCGGCACACCATCGCGAATCTTTTTCAGAATCGGTTCAAAACGCAGGTGTTTCAGCGGATCACCGCCGTAAGACCACGATTCGAGAATATTCATATTCAACACCAACCCTTTCGGAAAACCGGACACCTGAAATTCACGCAACGTAAACTCGGTACGGTTGATAGCACCTTCGATAATTTTACGGTCAATTCCTTCGGCAACAAGTTTTTTGAGCGTACTTTCCAACACGTCAAGGAATTTTTGTTTCTTTTCCGGCTCTGAATTTTGCACGACAATTGAAAAACACGGTTGTAAAATGGAACTGTCAAACGAGCAATTAACATCAAGTCCGATTTCAGCGTCAAGCAATGCCCGCTTGAGCGGACCGGCTTCACTGCCAACCAGAATGTACGTCAACAAATCCAAACCATAATTTCGTTCGGCATTTTCCAACTCAGTCGGTAACAGATAATTCATACTCAAAAAAGTTTTTTCCGATGTTGATTCGCCGGAATCAACAGAATACTCCGCCGTAACATCTTTGGGGTTCTCTAAAACAGGTTGCGGTTTAACTTTTGCGTCGATTGTTTGTTTTTCAAACCGGCTCAGATATTCTTTATCGAGAAATTCGAGATGTTTTTCGATATTTCCATTTCCGTATAAATAAATCATGGAGTTTGACGGATGATAAAATTGATCGTGAAACGCAACGAATTTTTCCTGTGTAAGTTCGGGGATATGATCGGGATTTCCGCCGGAATCGTTGGCGTAGGTTGAATCCGGATACATGGATTTCTGAATTGTCCGGTACAGAACACTCTGCGGCGACGAATAAACTCCTTTCATTTCGTTATAAACAATACCGTTGTACGTTAAATTGCCGGTTTCCTCATCGACTTCGTAATGCCAACCTTCCTGCATCAGAATTTCAGGAACTTTTTTGACATTCGGAAAAAAAACCGCGTCAAGATAAACATTCATTAGATTCAAAAAATCTTTATCGTTACGGCTGGCAACCGGATACATCGTCCGGTCGTCAGACGTAAAAGCGTTGAGAAATGTTTGAAGTGAACCTTTGAGTAAATCGACGAACGGTTCTTTGGAAGGAAACCGTTCGGAACCGCACAACGCGGAATGTTCCATAACATGCGCAATGCCGGAACTGTCGGTTGGCGGTGTACGGAATGCGATACAAAAGACTTTGTTGTCATCGTTACAGGAAAGGTAAAGCAACGGCGCACCGGATTGCTCATGAAAAAACAGACGTGCTTCCGCTTTAAGCTCGTCAACCGGTTGCACCCATTGAAGTTTAAAACCGTGTGTCATAGAACCTTCTTTCAAAAAGGATTGTTGAGACATAATTTGAACTGAAAATATTGCCGTAATAGCAACAAAAAATGTTATCGAAATTGGTAAATGTTTCATTTTAGGTCATTTTAGCCTTGAAAAGGCGTTAAGATTATTGCCCGCCGCAACGGAGCAGGTAAAATCGGCAACTGTTAACCCCCGTGTTACCGACAAAGGGGGATTTTACAACAAGGCTGGGATTATACTTTATTCAGAAAAACAATACAAGCCTTCAAGTGAAGTAGTTGTGAATCGGGAACGTTTGTTGTTTGGTGATGACGATTAGGTTATTGCGAGTTCCGTAGCGGCAGTCTTCAGAGATGGCTTCAGAACCGCTTTCAGAACCGTCTTCAGAGCCGCAACCGGAAGGTTGCGAAAAAACGGGGTAAGGGCATCTCTAATAATTCAGCATTTACCGAAAGTTAACGGCATGGGCTTGCCGCGCGTTGTTCGACTTCGCCCCCCAACGCGGGTTAATCTCCAGCGTTATAATCTGCGACAATCTGTGAAAATCTGTGGATAAAATAAAAACAAAAACAAAAGGAATCATCCACAGATTGACGCAGATTTACACAGCTGAGGGGCGTTTGGTCGTTAACGGCGGGGTTTACCCCGCGTTTGCCTCGCGAAGATTCCCGCAACATAACCTTAGTACAAATTCCGTCCCGCTAGGGACGACATATTGGTAGCAAACGGCATAACAAAAATGATTCGCGTCCCGTAGGGACGCAATATTGGTGAAATTTATATTTGGTGTTTTTTCTACCAACATTTCGTCCCTAACGGGACGGAATATTTATTTTCGCAACCTGCGATTATTCGCGATTGTTACCGGCATGACTTACTCTGTCATAGTCCCAACGCGGGGTAAACCCCGCCGTTAACGACCAAACCAACAAACGCATCTCATCTGCGAGAATCTGTGGATAAAATAAAAACAAAAGGAATCATCCACAGATTTACGCCGATTTACACAGATTGTTTTTATTGGGCAATCTCTCCTCATTCAGAATTTACCGAACGTTAACGGCGTGGGCTTGCCCCGCGTTGTTAGGCTTAACCCACAAGCGCGGGGAAATCCCTGTCGATATAATCTGCGACAATCTGTGAAAATCTGTGGATAAAATAAAAACTAAAACAAAACGAATCATCCACAGATTTTCTGCGATTTCCTGAGTTTGTTTTTATTGGGCAATGTCTCCTCATTCAGAATTTACCGAACGTTAACGGCGCGGGCTTGCCCCGCGTTGTTAGGCTTAACCCCCAAACGCGGGGTAATCCCTGTCGTTATAATCTGCGGCAATCTGCGTAAATCTGTGGACAAAATAAAAA
>JAIROD010000277.1 GCA_031257725.1 Planctomycetaceae bacterium
TACCCGCCGCGTTGCGGCGGGCTAGCCTATGTTGCCCTTTCAGGGCGGAATATTACAGATTTTACGCCAATAGTATCATTTACGTCAATTTAATTGCGACAATAAAATAGACGGTTACGTTTTACCTTGTTGTTGCTAAGGTTTTTTTGGTGAATGGTTTTGTTAAAAAAAATAAGGTGAAAATAAGGTTTATTGAAACAGTATTCAAAAATTCCACTGATATATTACACGAGACTAAGTTTTTTTGTTGTTGCAATAATTCGTCATATTAATTACCTCAAAAATAATGTTCACTATTTATTCACTTAAAAACAATCGCGGTGTTGCTTCGCTAGAGATGGTCATGATCATTGTCATCTTATTGCCGTTGTTTGTCCTTGTTCTCCATTTGCAAACAGCAACAATGCAAAAATTCAATCAATCAGTCAATACTAAAAATGAAGCGTGGAAAAAACGGTTTGATTCTGAAACAAAAGAACCTCAGGAATCGTCGTCTCTTGAAATGAATCAAACGGCAGTCGAACCGTTTATGTGGAGTAATGAACTGCAGGGAACCATTACCGCAAACGCTTCGGAAACAATTCAAACCGGATTCATGTTCGATAAATGGAATAGTGAAACGGTTTCTAAACATACGCTCATTTACGGAACATGGGACTATCATGATTCAAAAATGGATTCGTTACCCAATATTAAAGAAATCGCCCCGAAAATTGCTCTTGATACAATAACGGGATTTTTGAAAGATTTACAAGATAAGATGAATGATTTTTTAAACGAATTTATGGATCAGTTTAATATATTTAATCAGATATTAAGTATGCTTCGTGATAAAGCCGAAGAATTTGAACGAAAAGTACAGGCTGCGGGAAACAATATTTTTGGCTCAATAAAAGATGCGGTGAAAAAAACAGAGGAAGTAAAGCAGGCAATTAATAAAGCGGTTGCTAAGATTCAAAGTCTGACCAATGAATTAAGCAGTCTCGGTTTTTCTGAATCGAAAATTGCTCAATTCAGAGAAAAATATGGAATACCGGAACGAATACCAAATGAAATAGATAAATTTGTTGCAATCACTAACATGGCAGAGACATTTGGGACAAGTGTGGAGCAGATGTTTTCGGAAGAAGACCGAATACAAACAATAATACATGCGCAAAAACAATTAGAGAGCAGTAAAGAAAAAATAAAAAATATCTCCCAAGAAGATGCGCAACAATTATTGAAAGAGAACCCGAAACTTCGAGTGTCATTAGAATTTTGGAAACAAAAAAGTGCCGTCGAAAATGTTATGAACACATTCGCTCCCAATAATCCGCTCAATCCAATACCGGATATCGCATCAGGTCAAGTAGCAGAAGCAGAAGCAGAACGTCGAGCTGTTGCTCAATTTCTTACTGATGAAATTTTCCCGAAAGTTAAAGAACAAGGTATTCAAAAAGATTTAAAGATACGTGCGGAGGATTATCTCGAACAAGAAAGGAATGCGGTTGCCGAACCCTA
Organism: Planctomycetaceae bacterium; assembly: GCA_031257725.1. GTDB lineage: Bacteria > Planctomycetota > Planctomycetia > Pirellulales > Thermoguttaceae > WRKP01. The sequence continues at coordinate 1,504 of JAIROD010000277.1, forward strand.
TACTGTACCGTCTATTCCCAAACAGGAACTTCCAAGTAGGAGATAATGTGCATATTTTTATTACATTTTTTATCAACGATGTCTATTACAAAAAATCCTAAAACCAACTTTTTTTTCAAAAGTTTCCGCTATATTAGCCGGTGTTTGCTTGTGATCGGTCTTTTGTGGACGATGCTTTTTGTATCGAATACAATATACCGTATTTCCGGCAATGGGACAACCGTTTCCCTGCCGCCGGAACAAAATCGAAAAATAATTGAAACAAACTTGGATTCCGAACACGATTTACCGCCGTTGATCACTGCCTTGAGTGATGAATCTGGAGAATGGATTTTTGAACATGCCCAATGGAATTATCATCAGAAAATAATTTCTGAAATAAATTTAGAACAAGAATGGAAAAAGCAACCTGAAACAATTTCCGTCCTGTCCGATTCACCTTCCGCCGAAGAAGATTCTATCGTAAAATTAATTAACATGCTGAATATTCCCATTCCATTTTTCAATACATTAAACCGTACAGAAAAAGACAATGACCGTTTTTATCATTTGTTCGGCAACGGAACACGTTTTCGTCTAACGACTTCCATTCATCAGGGAACGGAACGCATTATCGAAGGAAAATTTGCACTGCAAATAAACGAAACAGAATGGTTAATCCTGTACTTTTCTCCAATACATGCAGAACAGCATCGTAACATTACGGATCACTTCCCGCCTTGCCCGGAATCAGGACATGTTGTCTGTACAAAAACAGACCGCTATGGAAATATCCGTATCACTTTTTTTGATACTGATATTGATAGTGAACATTTGAAAACCTATTGGCAAAACCATCACTGGACGGTATCGGTAACTAATAATGTCCCCGATACTTCTTTCAAGGCTCTTTGCCGTAAACAAAACCGAATTGTTCACGTTACAGGAAAAAAAGAAAAAGAACGTGTTATTTCGTTGATGCTTGTTTCGCAGGAAACTGTTGCCCCTTAACTATTTACTCTTTAACCACTAACCTTTTAACCTTTTAACTTTTTAACCTTTCAACCATTAACATCTTTACGGAGTTTACGATGAAAAATTCACTTACCTTTTTAGTTATTGCTTTTGTTCTTGCCGGAGCGGCGTCGGCTTTGAATTTTGTCTGGTACAAAAATAATGTACCGGAAACAGCATCCTTTGCCGTTTTTAACCGGAAAATTAACAAGGGCGAAACAATTCAAGCGAATGTCTTGAAACCTTTAAAAGTTCTTTCGTCTGATAAAACCCTCGTTTCCGATCTTAACCAACACTATCTACTTTTCTCCGACCGGAATGTGATCATTGACTCGGAAGCGTTACGAAATTATCAGCAAGGCGAATTAGTCCGCCGTCGGGATATCGGAATGACCGAACCCATAAGCGATTATTCGATTTTAGGTCCCTTTCGCCTGCTCTCTGTTGGAAACCGTATTATTACCGGTACGGAAGATCAATCCGAAAATTTACAGAATAGCGGAGATAATGCTGTTACAATTGCAATAAAACCGGAAGAAAATGACGGCGCCCAAAAACTCAATGACAATACCGCAAGACTTATGCAGATCATCGAAAATCAAAAATTACGTAAATCTTCGTCTCCCGAACTCCGTATCGTTGGTGTGGTTTCCTATCCAACAAATAAAAGTGAAAAGAAAAAAGAAGGTGAAAAACCAACCTTTCAACTCAACAAGGGTGAAATGGCGTTATTTGTTCCTCTTCCCAACGTTAAAACAATTCCTGAAATTTTATTGACCGGAAAAGAACCTTTGATCGGATTTCTTGTTCCGACAGTTGCTGTTCCGCCTCAAGTATCCGCTCCATCTTCGCCGTAAAAATAATAAAAAAACAATAAAATTTGCTGATTATTTCCTATTTTGGGGGATTATTTGATTACGATGAGTATTGGTATTTCTGTCCCGCTAGGGACAACATATTGGTAGCAAACGAGGTCGATTAAAAATGTTCGTCCCGTTAGGGACGATATGTTGGTAAAAATTGGAATCAATGCCAAATGTAAATTTCACCAACATTGCGT
>JAIROD010000293.1 GCA_031257725.1 Planctomycetaceae bacterium
GTCGTTAACTAATTGGTTGAAAATAAAGAATTGAATTATTAGAGACTCCCAATTCATGGAAGCGCGGCTGGAAATTATGAGCTAAAATAAAAAACACCGAAATAGGACTAATAATGACCGTTTCCCAAACATTTTTCACAATCAAACTGTTTCTTACAAAATAAATGATGATACGCATAGGTATTAACGGCGCAGCCGGTCGTATGGGGCAACGTATTGTTGCACTGGCATCAACAGACGAAAACTTTGAAATTGTTACAGCTCTTGAAGCGGAAACCCATCCTCGAATTGGTTCAGATGCAGGCGAAACCGCAGGAATTGGTTCTATTGGTGTTCCGATCACAGTTGACTGGAAACAGAAGCCCGATGTGATGATTGATTTTTCGTCACCGAAAGGGATGGAAAATCTTGTTCGGCTTTGCCTTGAACATCAAACACCGTTAGTTTTTGCAACAACCGGTATTTCACCGGAACAATATAATGTGCTTTATAATGCGGCATCCCGTTTACCGGTTTTGGTTTCGCCAAGTATGAGTATGACGGTGAACCTTGCGATGAAACTTTGCGAACTAACCGCCCAAACGCTCAACAATAAAGATGCCGATGTGGAAATCATTGAAAAACATCATCGGTTTAAAGTTGATGCTCCGAGCGGTACGGCGTTGAAATTTGGCAACATTATTTCTGAAAAGATGGGACTTAACATTTTCCAACATGGTCGAGTGGGTGTTCTTGGCGAACGTTCCCGAAACGAAATTGGTTTTCATGCTGTCCGCATTGGCGACAATCCGGGTGAGCACACCATTCTTTTTGGACTTCCGGGTGAAACTCTTGAAATCAGTGTTAAAGCGTCCAACCGTGATTGTTATGCGCAAGGAGCCTTAGCGTCCGCTCAATTTTTGTTTGGCAAGCCCGCCGGTCTGTATTCAATGAACGATGTTATGGGATTGTGAAATTGTTTTGTTCCCAATATTCCCAATATTCCAATATTCAAAACGCAGTTATTCAAAGAGAGCGTACTGCTGAAAATCTTTTTTGCAACGGACAAAACTTTGGAATGATGCGGTGAAGGCGTGTTCTGTTCCTAGTTGACGGGCGACATTGACCGATTTAATTTTTTGCCGAGATTCTTCTGAAAGTCCATTCAAGGATGCTCCTTTTTTTCCGATTGCTTGGGGACCGCCTATTCGGACGAGCAATGGATAGAAACAGAGTGTTTTATCATCAGGGTTTACATGAATCAGCATTTTTTCTGTTACGGATAAAGATTGACGATATTGACCGTTTGGTGTTAGTGAACCGCAGTCCGCCGCTCCGGCGAGCAGTACCGACCGAATCAATAATTCATTGCCCGACTCTTTTGTGTCCGCCAACGTTTGTAATGTGTTACAAACGAGTTTGGTGCCGAAGCTGAAACCGATGAGTGCGACTTTGCTGTTTGGTTTTAGTTTTTGGAGAAATGCGACCAAGTGAGTTGCCTGATCATCGGCGCGTTGAGCTTTGGTGAGAGCATCTTTTCGGAGTCGAATTCCGCACGAGATTTTTTCGGATTGCCAACTCCAGATGAGTAGTTGGTGTTCGCTAAATTTTTCCAAGAGGTGATCAAAGGCGATTCCATGTTTTTGGGCTTCGGCGGAGGTCATCCAATTTCCGTGAATAACGATAATCAACGGTTTTTGTGGGATTTGTGTTTCCAGCAATTCGTCCAACGATGCGGAACGCCAAACCGGAGCGGATTGATTGCCGTTATCGTTATCAAGTTTTTTGACGGTGAGATGTTCCAATCCGGTGGTTGTAGAGCGAGTATCGGCAAACCAGGTATCACCTGCTTTGGAAGCGGCAACAAAAGTGAGAGTAAACGTAAACGTTAAAGTACTCCATATTAAAATCAGAAAAAAACGTTGCATAGCTCTATTCACTGGTTTTAATAAAAAATTATTTTAGTTGAGATTGTGATTAATTTATCCCTGATCGAAGGATAGTTTTTTTTTCAAACAATTCAAGAAAATCAAACGGATTTATTAGGATTTAATTCTTTTAAAGTTTTCCATTTTTACAGGAAGAGCGGATTACGAGGGTTATAAGTTAATGAGTTGGTTTGAAAGCGGGATATTTTGAATCTTTTGTTTGCATTTTCTTAAGTGTGGTGTAGAGTATCCTGACAGCAATAAGAAGGGCGATATTGAAAGGACACTTTCGCCTGACCACTAAACCAGACTCACCCCCCCCTTTTTTACAGGAGAGAAGATCATGAAGAAAATGGTGTTATTTTGTGCGTTTGCCTTAGCACTTTCCATGTTTTCCGTTGGTTGCAGTTCCGATGGAAGTTTCAGTTTATGCCGGACCGGTTCTCTGTTTCCGACGACACGGGCAAAGAAGGAAGTTGTTTACACTAATTCGGCAACAACATTTGGAGCGTGTGATGTTGAATCGGCGTGCAATCCGTGTGAACCGGCGGCGTGTGATCCGGTTTGCAATCCGTGTGATATGAGTTGCACGGGTGTTGTTGGAAGCATTATGCCGGGACCTGCCAATTGAGATTACAAAAAAATCTGTTTCAACATTTGAGAGTTAACGGATTTGAGAGTTAACGGCGGGATTGACCCCGCGTTGAAATTGAGAGTTAACCCCCGCGTTGAATTGAGAGTTAACGGCGGGGTTTACCCCGCGTTGAAATTGAGAGTTAACGGCGGGGGGTACCCCGCGTTGAAATTGAGAGTTGACGGCGGGGGGGCTAATGTTGCTATAATAGTATTTTTTTACGTACTTTCTCAAAAGGCATCATTTTTTTAAAAAATGGCACTATTTTTTGATCAAAAAAATATCTAATTCCTAACACAAAAAGTCAAAAAATTCAACAACTTAACAAAATTCCGAAAAATACCACAATAAATTAGTTGCAAAAAAATATGGCAAACACACGCAAACTCTTAACATACAAGAAAGACACAAAGATTATAGTGGCATTAGGTCCAAATAGCGATAATCTCAACGTGGTCGAAAGCGAACAGGTTCATCGT
>JAIROD010000303.1 GCA_031257725.1 Planctomycetaceae bacterium
TTTACCACCCCTGCCCCTCCGAAGGAGGGGAATTATTCCCCTCCTTCGGAGGGGCTAGGGGTGGTCATTCGGAGGAAACGACTGAATAGTTAAAAAAAAATATTTCACTGATATATTACGGTAAAAATGATAATCCTGTTATTTTTCCGTGTGTACGGTGAGTACACCGCACACACGGCTACATTGGAAATGTCCTTGCAGGACTAATAAAAATTAAAATAGACGGTTACTTGCCTACTTGTTGAATCAAACAAAAAACAACCAATATCATGTCGTTTATAGTATAGTTACCGGCTATTTTTAGGGGTTCTTGAACCAGTTTTTAGCGATATTGAATGCTTCTTGCAATTTTGTGGGATCAGTTCCTCCCGATTGTGCCATATCGGGACGTCCGCCGCCGCCTTTTCCGCCGATGACCGGAGTAACCGTTTTAATCCAGTCCACCCCGTTAAGTCCCTTCGTTACAAGATCACGGCTCAATCCGGCAACCAATGTTACTTTGTTGTTTTGCACCGAAGAAAATAACACGGCAACAGATTCTGTTTTCTGTCTGATTTTATCAATCAATTGCCGCAACAAATTGACATCGCTGTCCGGAATATCCTGAGTAATTACTTTGACATGATCCGCGTTGACATTACCTACTTTGACTTTGTCGATTATTTCCGCTCCGGCAATCAATTCATCGGCGGAAATTTTGCTATTTGAAGCGGGTTGGAGTTGTTTCTGCAATTTTTTGACTTGTCCGGTCAGCAGTTCGATTTTTGCGGGAATTTCTTCTGCCGGAATTTTCAGTACGGTTGTTGCTTGTTGGAGAATGGCGGAATCGGCCAGCACTTTTTCCATTGCTTTTTTTCCGGTCAACGCCGTGATACGCCGTGTTCCCGCCGAAACACTTTCTTCGGCAATCATTTTGAAAAACCCGATCTGACTTGAGTTGGTTAAATGCGTTCCGCCGCAAAGTTCTTTGCTGTCCCCGATCTGCACAACGCGAACCAACTCAGGATATTTTTCACCAAACAGCATCATGGCACCGGTTTTTCGTGCTTCCTCAATGGGCATTTCACGACAAATCACCTCCGCAGATGCCAGAATGAGCAGATTGACCTCTTCCTCAATGTTGAGTAACGTTTTACGATCAACCGCCTGATGATTTGTAAAATCGAAACGCAGAAAATCGTTATCGACTTTGGAGCCTTGTTGTTCCGCATGACCGCCGAGTTTCCGGAGTAAAACGTAATGCAGGAGATGCGTTGCCGAGTGGGCTCTGGCGATTGCCTGACGGTTTTCCTTATCTACTTTGGCGAACAGTTGATCGCCAAGCCGGAGGGTACCTTCCCGAAGATGTCCGACGTGAACGATTAACTCGCCGTCAATTTGTGTCGAAACAACTTCAAACCGGATTCCATTGCCCAGCAACCAACCTTTATCGCCAACTTGTCCGCCTTTTTCGCCGTAAAATGTTGTGTTGTCGAGAATAATCCGAATTGGAGTGGAATCATTGATTTCGTCTTCCCGATCAACCAATTTTCCATCGGCAAGAATGGCGACAACGGCGGACGATTTCAGTTCCAATTGTTCATAACCCAAAAATGTGGAGCGGTGTTGTGTTTTTTTGATTCCTTCAAGCGGGTCATTTTTGAATAATAAATTCTTTTCACCGCTGCCGGACAGTTCGCCGTGATGTTCCATTTCGCGCTTGAACCCTGACCAATCGAAGGTGAAATGATGTTCCGCCGCCATCGTTTCAAAAAGTTCCGGCGGGAAACCGAATGTTTGGTACATATCGAAGATTTCGACTCCATCGACTTGTTGCCGTTTCTTTTTCTTCATCTCAACGAAGATCCGTTCGATTTTTTCCAAACCGGAATCGACTGTTCCGATGAAGTGTTCTTCTTCCGACTCGATCACATTGGCAACCCGTTCTGTTGTTTCGGAGAGTTCGGGGTAGGGCGATTTCATCAGTTCCGCGACTTTCGGCACGAGCAGATGTAGAAACGTTCCGGTACACCCCAGTTGCCGACCGTCCAGTACTGCACGCCGTAACAATCGCCGAATAACATATTTTTCCTCTTTGTTACCGGGGTAAACATTTTCGTGAACCGCAAAAGCGCAAGCACGAATGTGATCGGCGATACGGCGTAAACGTCGTCCGTTATCGCTGACCGGATCGTAGTTGCATTTCAAGATTTCGGCTGCCGTTTCCACGAGCGGGCGTAAACTATCGATATGATAATTCGTATCGACTCCTTGCAACACGGCGGCGCAGCGTTCCAAACCCATCCCGGTATCGATATTTTGGCTTGGCAAGGGGCGCAGATTATTGGGCGGATTGCCGACACGGTTAAACTGAGTGAAGACTAAATTCCAGATTTCGACCGCACCGACAGGCGTGTCGTGATAAATTTCACTGCATGGTCCGCAAACACCGTCCGGTCCTTGCGATGGTGCGGAGGCGGGCCAAAAGTTTTCATCTTCTTCGAGATATTGAAGTTTTGCGGGCGGCAATTTGATTTCTTCGAGCCAGATTTTGGCGGCTTCGTGATCCTCTTTGTAAACAGTAGCCGACAATTTTTCCGGATCAATACCGAGCCAGTTTTTATCGGTCAAAAACTCCCAGGCCCAGAGGATGGCTTCACGTTTAAAATAGTCGCCGAAACTGAAATTGCCGAGCATTTCAAAAAAGGTGTGATGATAGGCGGTGCGTCCGACATTGTCGATATCACCGGTTCTTAAACATTTCTGACAGGTTACGGCGCGTGTAAATTCGAGTTTGCATCGACCGAGAAAATGATCTTTGAACTGATTCATTCCTGCCGGAGTGAACAACACGGACGGATCCCATCGCGGAACCAGCACGTCGCTTGCTTTACGAACACAGCCTTTGGTTTCGAAAAACGACAAATATTTTTCACGAAGTTCGTTTGCTTGCATTTTATTTGGGTGAGACAGTGAAAAAGCGGGGTAAACAATCAACAGAATGCCGACAACTAAAATTTTCGTAATATATCAGTGGAATTTTTCGGAGATTGAAGTTTATTTTTTACCACCCCTGCCCCTCCGAAGGAGGGGAATGATTCCCCTCCTTCGGAGGGGCTAGGGGGGGTCATTCGGAGGAAACGACTGAATAGTTAAAAAAAAATA
>JAIROD010000306.1 GCA_031257725.1 Planctomycetaceae bacterium
GTTTTCTGTTCATAATTCCACGTTCCTTTTTGTCCTTGATGCCGGATAGGAAAAGTTACATAATAAACGGAACGATCCTTAAAATATTCCTGTTCCGCTTTTTGCATTTCGATGATAAACGATTCCTTTGCCGCGTTTTCGCAATAAATATCAAACACTGCACGGCGGTCGGGCGGTGAATCGCCAAGTTGGTCGGGATTACGAAATTCAAGCGTTGAAATCTGATGTTTGGACGGCAACAATGTATTCAGGAAGTCGATAAGTAAATCCTTATTCGCTTCTTCGCCGAACAATTTTTTGAATCCGAAATCAGTATAAGGATTGATATAACGGGACATTATGGGGATTTCCTTTTCAAGTTTTTTGGGGGGTGTAACGTGGTTTTGTGGGGATTAAGTTGTTGTAATTTTTTCTTTTTTCCGATACACAAACCATGCGGTACCCAGAACGAGGAGGAAGCAACCGAGATATTTCAAACCGCGTCCGGGATCGGCATTGATGGAAAGCGTACTCATATACAACGATTCGCGCGGAGTTTTTTCCCATGAAAAAATATTACCGTCATACAGTTCGTAAAACCAAGGATTATCGGGATGATAGGGACCGGCATAGGAACTTTGGTAAATCCGGTAACTTCGTCCGTTTCCTTTAAAGATACTGGGATTATTCATTGAAATCAGGATATTCCGGTTATTTTCATCGGTTTGGAAATTATTGGGGGAACGTGAAAAATCGGGTTGATTTTCCGGGTGTTTTTTTATTTCGACGAAATCGACCAAGCTGGAATAATGGGAGGACATTCGTGTACCTGGTTCGGTTCTCATTTCAAATTTTTTCAGGAAAATACCGAAACCGAGTTCAATCGTATCGTAATTCCATTGGATTTGAACAGATTGAGTTTTCCCGTGAATATAACGAATTTGATCACGTTCCGGCGGCAGCGGCACCACCGATTTTTCTACTGCGCGCAGCCAAAAGGTATCTTCTTTACCGTCAAACGTAACACGCAGTTGAACCCGTTGCACCGTTTCCAGACCTTTTCCGACCGGCAACACAATAATTCGTACTCCGGGCAGATCCTGCGGCACAAAGCGTTCAACAACAATTTCCGCTTCATCGGGGGTTTGGGGAGCGACAACAAATTGTGATTTTTTACCGATTGCTCTGTCGGGGACAACACCTTGTGTGGTGATATTTCGACCATTCCAAAAGCGGTAATACAATTTTTTATCAGTTCCTTGCAAAATATCTAATCGTGGTAAAATGAGACGTTGTAAAATGGGGTGATCGGTGTAATCGGGGTTTTGTGCTAATTTTTCGGGATCGATCCAATAGGCACCGAAGAGTCCGGCACGTTGGGCTTGGAGGTTCATTTCGGGGTTATCGGGAAACAAGGTCATACGATCTATTTCACTGTTTCCGGTAACCAACGTGAATGTAATAATCGGACCTCGCGGATTGAATTGAACCTTATCCAGTTCAAAGGGCGTTCCGTCCAATCGGAAGCGTTTATTATTTTCCGTTTCACGAAGCAGCCGATCAATATCGAGGTAATAATTTTTTCCGTTGTAATATAAAACGACTTGTCCGCGAGTACCGGTGTTGAGATTTTGATCCGGCATACTGTTTTGAAAAGTTTCAACTTCCGTCATGGAAACTGCGGTGCGGTAATTAATTCGTTCACCGCCGTTCATTTCGGTTTGTGCTCCGCGAATTTCCATTCGTCCGAAAAATTCCTGTGGTTTGATTTCCAGCCGAATCCGTTCCCAGTTGCGTGGAATTTCCTTTACTTCGCCGAAATCGTTTGTTGTTTGCCTATTTTTTTTCCAAAGAACACTCAGTTCCAAAGGCGGAACCGGTTCTGTTGTGGAGCTGGCGAGGTAGTTTAAGACTTCGATTTTCATTTCTTTAAGCGGTACTCGCAATTCCCCTCGATCGCGTCGTCCCCATTGCATTGCCAATCCGAGAGAAGTCCGATATTTACGGTGTTGCTGATTCCAATTGGCGGTATCGTAATCATCCCAGTTGAAGGGACCCGGTTCAAAAGGGATATTGAAGGAATTTTGTTTTGTTGATGCATTGGGAGTGATGGGTTGAATGGTAAAATGTTGCCGATCCGGTTTCATGGCTTTTGTTCCGACAGTTCCTTCGGGAAGGGTGATTTGAGCGATTTCACCGCCATTCCATGTCAAATAACAACCGGCAAGTAAAACGAGGAGACCGCAATGGGCGATGACAAAGGGAAGATGGGAATATTTCCAGGGCAAGCGGAGTATTAGAGCGCAAAAGAGATTGAGTCCCAGTCCTGCCCAAAGCAACACAAACCATGAACTGCCGTACAGGGTGAAACGTGCGACGGTGGCTCCGTATTCTGATTCGATGAGCGTTCCCCAAGCGAGCAGGGGGAGAATGATGACCATGATAATAATTCCAACGGTGATGGAGCCGAGAAGGCGTAACGGCAACATTATTATTTGGTGAACATTTGTTTGCGGAGTGGGATTTTTTTGGGGAGACTGTTGATTTGATTTGGCGGGGGTATTTTTTCGCGAATAATTAATCATTGCGGGTTCCGGCAGAACCAGTTCACTGACATCTTGATATTTACGGCGTTTTGACATGAGAAGTCGAAAGGGATGGGCGATGATCGGAAAGGTGATTTTGGGGGAAAATCGGAATGACAAAAATTGAGTAGTTATTTATAAGTTAAAAATCAAAGAGAATCAAGCAATCCTCCCGCCAATCACACAAAAAGAACAAACAATATTATTGATTGTTCCTTTTTTACCAATAATTTTTCCTGATTGATTTGCGTCCTGTAGGGACGCAATGTTGGTAGAAAATGGTATTGCAACATGATTCGCGTCCCGCTAGGGACGCAATGTTGGTAGAAAACGGTATCGCAAGATGATTTGCGTCCCGTAGGGTTGTAGGGGCAAAATCGGTGAAAGCCGATGCAGCCGCTCGGAATCATTTTTGACCACAATCATTAAAAAAAACATCAAAAAAAAGCGTCAACCCCCTCCTATGATACACAATTTGAGAACAATTTCCGCTTTTTGTCGTGTAGTTCTTGCCAATTGTAGGGCTACATTAACCAATTGTAGGGCTACATTAACCAATTGTAGGGCTACATTGACCAATTGTAGGGCTACATTTATCAATTGTAGGGCTACATTTATCAATTGTAGGGCTACATTTATCAATTGTAGGGCTACATTTATCGATTGTAGGGCTACATTTATCGATTGTAGGGCTACATTTATCAATTGTAGGGCTACATTTATCAATTGTAGGACTACATTTATCGATTGTAGGGCTACAAATTACACAATTTTAACGATTTTTTTAGAAGGAAATTAGTATTGGGAATCTCTAATAATTCAGAATTTACCGCAAGTTAACGGCGTGGGCTTGCCCCGCGTTGTTCAACTTAACCCTAAAACACGGGGTAAACCCCGTCGTTTATTATTCATCAAGTCCGATTTTTTCCGCCCATGTTGAATCATTCGGGTTGCGAAAAATCCCGCAACATTTCAGTGGTAAACGGTCAAAATATCGACACCGAATAAATTTTAACGCCGTGCCAATCAAAATCCGCATGTCAAACCAAAATGTAACCTGTTCAATATATTCAAGATCAAGAACAAGTTTCTTACGAACATCTTTCAAACCGGAATCCGACGGCAAATTCAATTGAGCATAACCGGTCATACCGGGCAATACCAACATTCGATATTCATAACAGGGAATTTCCGTTTTGAGTTTTTCGACAAATTCCGGTCGTTCCGGTCGAGGCCCAATCACCGTCATCTCACCACGCCAAACATTGTAAATCTGCGGCAACTCATCAATGTGTAACCGCCGCATAATCCGTCCGACCGCTGTAATTCGCGGGTCTTTACGCCCTGCCCAAACCACCCCGCTTGCCGACTCCGCATCCATCACCATCGAACGAATCTTGTACATCTTAAATTCTTTACCGCCTTGACCACAACGAATTTGTGTGTAAATCACCGGTCCCTTCGATGTCAACCGCGTCAACAACATAAATAAAAGTATCGTCGAACCAATCACCGGAAGCGTAATAATCATCACGGCAACATCAACATACCATTTAATATTATAATATCTTGAAATTTTCGGTTGCATCGGTTTTATTCTCCTCACACTTGAAAATTCAGTTTTCGTTCCAAAATAAATATTTACCCCAATCGCCCAACCGGACAATCAGCATTAGCGCAGGACAACTATTTAGTTAATAGTTAATAGTCAATAGTCAATAGTCAATAGTTAATCTCTCAACATTCAGAATTTACCGCAAGTTAACGGCGTGGGCTTGCCCCGCGTTGTTCGACTTAACCCCCAAACACGGGGTAAACCCCGTCGTTAACTAAAACACGGGGTAAACCCCGTCGTTAACTAAAACACGGGGTAAACCCCGTCGTTAACTAAAACACGGGGTAAACTCCGTCATTAACTAAAACACGGGGTAAACTCCGTCGTTAACTCATAACTATTTGTTTGTTTGTTGGACAGTCATCAGAAATTCGGCAAGAGCGTCGAGTTCTTCGTCGGTTCCACACCATGGCGGCATAGAGATGGTGGGTTGGTTCAGAGTTTTGATAGTTTCCACGATTTTTTCTTTGCTTTCACCGTACAATAAGGGACCGACCGCCGATAAACCGTGATTTGTTGCGTGACAGTTATTGCAATGATACATGAATACCATACCGCCAAGTTGAATTTTTTCTGTTGGAAGTTGTTGTTGGTACGATTCACGCAAAAAACCAGTTTTCTGACGTTCCGCAATTTCATCGGCATAAATTTGATTACCAAGCACCACCTGATCAACAATCCATGGTTTACGAACTGCTTCCCGAATAAATTCCGCTGAAGCAAGAGCGGTGAGTCCGAAAATGAAAAGGCATAACGCAAAACCGACATTGATGGAACGGGGATTCAAGATCGGTCCCACAATAATCAATAACGTTATCAACCCGCAAAGACCAAAGAAAAGTGTCAACAAAATATTGAGAAGAACGGAACGTTCCATAACCAGTAGGACATTGGGCGATAGTAATACAAACCACCAAATCACTCCGAGCAAAACGGTAACTATTCCAAAAATCAGAGGGCGGGACATTCGCCGAACAATTTTATTGAATAATTCGCTGTTGACCGGATCATTGGTAATATTGACATTTCGGAATGACCATGCAGCGTGTAGAAAAACATAGAGCGATGCCAACAGAATGGAAGCACCGGTACGAATTACTGTTTGCGGTAAAAACTGGATATTGAAAAAAGCGTGCCAGAAGTTACCGGTTTCGCTCCAATTTGCAAAGAGTCCGCGTGAATCAAGCATAAACGCGGTGATACCGGTGATCAGAACAAGGCTAATCCAAGCGGCGAGAGCGTAAATCCAAGCAATGGCAATATGAGTTTTTTCCGGTAAACGTGTCCAGAAATAATACATGAGGAATGCGGCGACGATTTCGATAATGAAAAAGACCCATTCAATTGCCCAACCGAAAACGAAAGTTCTTATAAGCATTTCGGTAGCGAGCGGCGATGCCAACGCAATTGTCCACCAGATTCCAACTCCGGTAATTGCGCCGAATGCGACGGTGAGGAGAACAAAGAAGCGGGCATGTTGATGCCAGTAATCCCGATACGGTTTATCACCGGTTTTGACGGCAAACTGATTTTCCAACGCAATCAGAATCCCTCCGCCGACAGCATAGTGTGAAACAAAAACATGAACAACGGCAATAATCGCAATTAACATCGGAGCCGTCAAACCGGAAACATACCACCAAGGATAATACATTGTAGTTTATACTGAAATAATTAAAACTGAAATAACTAAAAACGGTTTTTAATTGTCGGTTTACCGCAACCGATAAATTTTTTAACATTGCATCAACATTCTATACAATCGGGCAATATTGTCAACGGACTTTCCCCCCTTGTCTCATTCTTGTCTCATTTGTCCTTCTGTTCCTCTATTAGAATAGGGAATCTCTCATCATTCGTAATATATCAGTGGAATATTTTTTTTTAACTATTCAATTGTTTCCTCCGAAGAACCACCCCTTGCCCCTCCGAAGGAGGGGAATAATTCCCCTCCTTCGGAGGGGCAGGGGTGGTAAA
>JAIROD010000318.1 GCA_031257725.1 Planctomycetaceae bacterium
CGGTCAATGTTCCTTTTTCTGTCCCGTTAGGGACAACATATTGGTAGAAAATGATGTCGATTAAAAACGCTCGTCCCGTTAGGGACGAAATATTGGTAGTAGTAGTAGAAAAACACCAAGCATAAATGTATCTATTCAGTAGAGTGTATTATCAGGAAATACTCATCAGGTAGGCGGCTCAAAGGTAGGCGACCTTTCGCCGAAAGGTCGCAACGGTTGGTTTTGTTATTCGAGTTGTACGCGGTTGGTTTTTAATTTCCATCTGCAAACAGGGTCAAGTCGGCGAGTACGCCGATGCAACCTTTCGGCGAAAGGTTGCCTACCTCTTGATTATTGGACTGATGATATAAATAATAGGATCGCTACTGAATAGTTACGCATAAATTTCACCAATATTGCGTCCCTACGGGACGCGGATGATTTTGTTATACCGTTTTCTACCAAGATGTCGTCCCTAACGGGACGGGAATATTCGGAAATACAACCAAACCACTGAATAGATACGTTTTTGTTAGGAAAATCAGGTTGAAAATAAGGTTGGGTTAAAACGACGATTGCAAACTTCATTGATAGATGACAAGGTGTGTTGTTCGATTGTATCTATTCCGTCCCCTCCCAAAAATGGAGATTGGGCAAAATTTCAACAAACTTTACTCAAAACGAGAAACGTATGACTACATCTCTCCTTAAAAATCAAGAACTTAAGAGAAAGAAACTTGAAAAATCCGCAATACATTTTAATCGCTATTTTACACACCCTACCTGGTGGTTCAATGTTCATGGTTTGGGGAGAATGTTGAAGGGGGTAGGGAAAAGGTCTAATGTTTTTGGGTTTTCGGCAAGGGGGGGTTTGTTTGATTCGTAAATTTTGCCGTAACTGCCCGACCCGGAGCAAGAAAGGAAATTTCCTGCTTATCCGAATCCGCCGTGATGCGGAACCCCTGAAGCAATGGACGTTGCAACGGCGGAATCAATGCCCGAAAACGTGTTTTACCGGTTCGTTTGTCAATTCCAAGTAACGCCGTCGAAGAAATAGTGGGTTGTCCCGCACTGTCTTCATTAAACATCGCCGCAAACAACGCCACCGGAACATTCGGCGGAACACGAAGAAGTCGATACCAATCTTCAATCCGAACCGGTTCCGACCAACACGGTTTGCCGTCAACATCGTAGAGCATCATCGAACCGGTACCAACCGGACGTGAAAGAACATTGACCACCGGACTTCGCCGCCTTTTAAAAACAACTCCGTCTTCCACCTCATCCGTTGTGTTAAGATTCACCTCGCCCGATTCCGTAAAATACACGAGAAATCGATCACCCAACAACTCAACATCAAAATCACAATCATGCCGCCGCGACGATTCACGAAGTTTCAGGTCGGGAAGAACAGTTCCGGTTCGCGTTCCCCAATCACCGATAGAACCCAAAATATCCGTCCTGGTTTGGAGATCGTAAATCCGCAGCGTTTTCGACGTCCACGAAATAAAGGCTAAAAATCTGCCGAAATGGATTGACCGTACCATTGATTCACGCGAAAGACCGCCGCAAATCAGATAGGTCGGGATGGACGGAATAACGCCCGATTCCATGTCGTTCGTAAAAATCAATGCCCGACGGCGTTTTTGGAACAACTCGCGGAGATCACTCAAATAAAGATGAAAACCGTCGGACGGATTAGAACCAGGCGGAGGAGCAATATATTTCAGAAAAACAATATTCGTCTCAAATGTAAAAATTCCGCCTCGCGGGATTGTTCCCGATGCCAACTCCTGACCGTCCAACGGATCAACGGCAACAACCCGCTGTATATCAGGAAAAACCAGAAACAAATTTTCACGATCACCCAAAATAGAACACGACGACGAAAAAATCTTACGAGTCCAAAGTGTTTGACCGGTCATCGGATTCAATCCGTAAACCTTGTCCGCATCGCGGTAACAAACCACCTGCGGTGATACAAACACGGATTCCTTCGGAAAACCACGATCAATCGGCAACATAAACCTCTGAAAATTCTCCAACGCCGCCGAACCGGAAATCTGCCGGTTCGGAAGAACAGAGGAAAGTGTTTTCGTCCAAAGAATTTTCGGACTTTCCTCCAAATTACTACGGAAAGTGTCAAACGCAATCATCTCATTTTCCCGAACAAAAAGGAGTAAATGATTACAACCTTTCAGATAAACCGTTTGATCGGAAAATCCATAGGAATAATGATTGGAATTTTCGCCGAAAAAACCATAATCCGTCATGTCCGGATAAATTCCCGAAAGACGACTCCGCCAGCGTTCCTCACCGGAACGATCATAACAAACAAGGAAAACTTCCGCTTGAATCGTTTCCAATGAATAACTGTACGGCGAAAGGAACGGTTCATAAGAACCTAAAAACGGCAAACTATATTGTTGATTCGCCGCAAAACGGTTACGCGGTTGCGCCGCCCGAAGCAGTCGGGCAACCGCCCCCTCATGCGACGGTGATTCGCGTGAAATCGAAATTTGCGGATCGTCTTCGATTAAAACCTCGCCCTCAAACCAAGGCTCCGCCGTAATTTCACGCTCATAAAATTTCTTGAAAACAGGTTGTTCCAAAATGTTCCGCTCCACTTTTTGACCTTGCTCTTTGAAATGTTTTGCGAGAATCCGGTAATAATAAACCGCGTCGGCAATATTGCCCTGCGATTCCAAACGTGTTGCAAGATATTGTGTCTTTTCAAAATCAAAGTTCACGGCGGGACTTGCCCCGTGATTAGCGGGACTTACCCCGTGATTAGCAGGACTTGCCCCGTGATTGTCCGACTCCGAAAGCGTTGACGACTGATCCTTCTCCGGTTCACGCACGGGGGGAACTCCGCCGCTAACCTTAGAGGCTTGATTCTGCTCCGGTTCACGCGAGGAGTGAACCCCGCCGCTAACTTTATTCGATTCCCAAAAACACGACGGAAGATTCCACTCCACCGGAAAATTCCAAGACAATTCCAATGCTGAAAAAAAATGATGACGTTCATAATGTTCCTGCAATTTCTTTTCGGCTTGACCGGAAATGGGTAAATGTTGAAACAAACCGTTAAATACCTGCCAACGCCGTGTGTCCGAAAACAATAACATTGATTCCTGCTCCCACCATGGACGTATCAAAAATTGATTTTTATTTTTACTTTGATTTTTATTTTCGTTCCATTTCTGTTTTGCCAACAATGGCGGCGGAGCTTTGGAGTCAAGTAATTGCTTAAAGATTGTTTCGGCAATTCGGTTTATCTGATCGTTGAGTTTGGGATTTTTATTGTTTTTCAGAGATTGTTCCAAAATTTTTCCCAAAACGCGGTGAAGTTGCGAGGAAAGTTCGGTGTTGACCGAAACCTGAACGCTGTGTTCCATTTCAAGGTAAAAAACTTTTTGGAGTAAATCAGCCAATTCGTCCGTTTTTTCATTCGTCAATTTGTCCGGTTTTTCGCCCGACTTTTCGCTCGTCTTTTCGTTTTGCAATACGCATTGAATGAGAACAAACAGAATTTCACCAAGTTCTTCCGGAAATTCCGCTAAGGTTTCCAATTCCCGTCCGGCGGATGACCACGCGGAATAATCTTGTTGAATCGCCTCCATAAGCGTTTTTCGCAGGCAATCCGCCGTGTATTCCGAATATCGGGATTGCAGAGAACGCCGGAACAACGCAATTGATTCGGCAATATCGCCCTCCGCACGACGAACTCGTCCCAATTGCAAAAGTCCTTCGGAATCATTCGGATTTTCTTTGAGCCGATTTGTTGCCGTTTCCTTCAGCGGTTCCAACTGATCAAACGCCATCACCTGATTCGGAGTTTGCGAAAAAAATCGTCCGCGCAAACCAATCAAATTACCAAACGTGATCTCCTGACGTAACAATGAATCGTAAATCGGTTCATTCATCTCCCGACCCGCCGGAAATAAAGAAAAATTGCTGTTTCTCAAAAAGAATGATTCCGTAGAAAAATCGGATTCCGGTTTGTTGTCGGCGTTTAACCCGACCGGTGTTGAAGATGTTTGCGAATGAAGTTGCGGAGACATCCATTCCATCGTCCCCCGATCCAAATCAACAATCCCCAAATATCCGTCCGTAAACGGCAAAAAATACCGGTTGCCGCTGTGAACTCCGATGCCGTTCGGTTTGAGTGAATGGGGAAAACAAACCTCCGGTTGTGTTTCGGAAACTGTTGTCATTCCGGTTTTATGTTGATGTTCCGTTTTATTTTCAACTTCCGTTTTATTCTCGGTTTTGTTTTCCGTTTCCGTTTCCATTTCGGCGATCATTGCCGTTGTCGTTTCCATATTCGATGGTCGGGCTTGTTGCGAAGAAGCCAACGAAAATTTCCAAACAGGTTCGCCGGATTCCATTTTAAGCGCAAGCATGGAATGAGGCGTTACGAGATAAGCGGTTTCATTTCGGATGCAAGCGGCATACAAAACATATTCCCGTTTTAATTCCTTTTTTTGCCAAAGTAACGTTCCGGTCAAAAGATCAAGGCAATACAACGACGGATCATCCGGCGGCGCAACCAAAACTCTGTTTTTATCGATCATTAAAGCGGGAACCTGCCAACCGGTTAATAAATTACGAAATTCATCGTTTTGCCCATAAAAAGCTCCGGCGAATTGCATCTGGCGGTTTCTTTGGCGCAGTTGTTGACGCGTATCCGTATCCTCTTTTTCTGCCGCCCGATAACTGAAACACCAAACCGGTGTCATCGTTGTTGCGTCCACTGCGACAACTAACCCAATTCCGGTCGGACACAGAATGAGACCGTTAGAAGCGGAAGGCGTTAAACCATAATATTTTCGCAACGGATCCATTTCAAACGGGTCAACCGGAATGCCAAGCGGTTGTTGACGGATTAGCCGTCCGGTTTCCGCGTCCAGAACAATTAGACGAATAATTCCGCCGTTCTCGCCGATAACATGAAGCCTGCCGCGAAACGGAAGCGGCGCACCAAGAAACCACGTTTCACTGAAAAAAATTTCTTCCTCAGTAAAACCGCTGTCTTGTCTTGCAATGTTTTTATCTTTTTCGTTTGTGTTTTCATTGGGGGGGACATTGGCGTTTTCGTTTGTATTTCCTGCCGGTTTTGTTTCCTGATTTGAAATTTTGGCGGGAGCAGACGAATTTTGAGTTTCTTTCTTTTTTTGTCCGTTTTGTTCCGATTCCAACTCTTCGGCGTATTGGTCAAATCGTTTCTGGACGTATGGGAATTTTCCGACGTTCCACAAAGTTTGTCCGGTTTTGACATTTCGTGCGACCAATGTATTACCGGGACCCCAACGCGGGTCTTCAACAGATTTCTTACCGATTTGAATATTTCTTACTCCGCGTCCCCACGCGGCGTAAGCCGGTGATTGCATGCCAAGACCGTCAACAGTAAAGAGTCGTGAACCGTCGCTGCTCATTTGATGAGTAATCCGGTCATGCCAAAAAAAGAGGCGAAGCGGTCCCCGATAATTTTGTCCGTTCATTCTTATCATGCTTACATTTACCGGAAAGGGCAACTGAAATTTTTTTGAAATTCGGTATTCCGGTTTTGGTGCAGTCCAGAGTTGCTTACCGGTACGCAGATCGACTGCCGTGATTTCTCCGATACCGCGAGTCAAAAGACAATTCCCAACCGCTAACGGTTGTGCGGCGGGGATATAAGTTTCCGGTGCATTACGGACTGAATTTAAAAGACTGTTTGCTTCCCAATTGAAAATGAAATTATTTAATATTGGCACTGACCAGATGAGTTCGGTCAATGGTTTTTGGGCGGTTGTTTCCGGATTTTGGTTGGGAGTTCCCATTCCGAGCAGCCAACCGGTTTGTTCCAACCACAACGCTGTTGAAATTGTCTTGGAATCATCCTGCAATATTTCAAGACGAGTCAAAATTTCATCAACGGATTGAGGTTTCCACGTTTCTTTGCCGGAAAGCAAAATGATCGGATTGGGGTTAAGTTTGAGTAATTGTTCGATGGTTTTCCGAGCTTCATTTTCTTGTTGAAACCGGAGTTGGAGATTTGCCAAAGTCAAACTCAACAAGGGTTCAAACGATGTCCGATCATGCTGACTTTGGTTGAGGCGTTGCAGTGTCAACATGGCGGATTCATAAGTCCCTTGTTCAAATTGATCCATACCAAGTAAAAATGTTGCTGTTGCTCCTGCAGTTGTTGGAAAATACAACTTTGAGACTTGTTGAATTCCTTCAATTGCCCCATTCTGAACTGCGTTTTCCAATAACCGTTGGGCTTGGGCTTCGAATTGAAGCGAATAAGATTCCCGTGCTTTACGCGGCAATCCCTGTAATCGTTCCAAAACAAGATCGCTGAATAATTTATTTGATGTTTGGAGCGAATAATTTTCTGATGCTGAAAGAGGTTGGGGCTGGACGAAATAATCGCCGGGACCTTCCAGAATCGAGCCGAGAAGTTGAGCGGCTTCCGCTAATCTTCCAGCCTCGATGAGTCGTCCGGCTTGATCGTAACGTCGGATCAAGGTACGATCCGGCGGTGCCAAACGTTCAAA
Organism: Planctomycetaceae bacterium; assembly: GCA_031257725.1. Taxonomy (GTDB): domain Bacteria; phylum Planctomycetota; class Planctomycetia; order Pirellulales; family Thermoguttaceae; genus WRKP01. The sequence goes on from JAIROD010000318.1 coordinate 6,525, forward strand.
AAAGGGATTAACGGATTCCGTTTCCTGAACATCAACGGCGTTTGCATGTTCCGTTTGCTCCTGCGCCGAAACCGTTTGAAGCGTCCAAACAAAAATCAAAAAATTAATTAAAAGACTACAAAACAAAGTATTCCGAAACATAAATCTGTACTCCGACAAATTAAGATAATCCGTCTAAAGTTGAACTCTTTAGCGGTAAAACGTGATGAGTATATCATAAGTTGCACGATAAAGCGACCCATCGCCGGAAACATTTTCAAATTGGGGAATCCCATTTTACAGATTCATGTTACGCCGCCGCGATTGGGGCGCATTTCATCATTCAATATTTTATTTTCAACCCATTAATTAATAAATTAATAGTTAACGACGGGGGTTACCCTGTGTTTACCCAGTGTTTACCCCGCGTTTCCCCAGTGTTTCCCCAACGTAACCTTATTTCCAACCTGATTTTCCTAACAAAAACAACCTTAGCAGCAACAAAAAATCAGCAACAATTGAACGGGAGCGTTTTGGGGCGATGTTCTCCCCACTCCCGTTAGAGGTTGCCGATCAATCATTCGCCCTGAAAGGGCAATACATACCAGCCCGCCGCATCGCGGCGGGTGCGATTGCCCAAGAAATCAACGCCCCTGTAAGGGCAATAGATTAGCGGAGAGTGTTGCAAAAAGGGGCTTGAACAGTGATTTATTGTAATATATCAGTGGAATATTTTTTTTTAACTATTCAGTCGTTTACTCCGAATGACCACCCCTAGCCCCTCCGAAGGAGGGGAATCATTCCCCTCCTTCGGAGGGGCAGGGGTGGTAAA
>JAIROD010000319.1 GCA_031257725.1 Planctomycetaceae bacterium
AAAATGGAATTTAAAGAAATTTACAAGAATTGTCGTGTATTTTTGACTGGTCATACCGGTTTCAAAGGTTCATGGTTGACAACATGGCTTACGAAACTTGGGGCGAAAGTGCGCGGTTACTCACTGAATATACCAAGTCATCCGAGTCATTTTTCATTGTTAAAGAGTGAAATTGATGATTGCCGCGGTGATATAAGGAATTTTGAACAATTAAAAAAGAGTTTGCATGAATTTAAACCGGCGATTGTGTTCCATTTAGCAGCGCAGTCAATTGTACGGATCTCTTACGATGATCCTTTAAGTACAATTGAAACAAATATTATTGGAACGGCAAACTTACTTGAAGCGTGTCGTACTGTTACCTCTGTTCAAGCCGTTGTGATTATTACAACAGATAAATGTTATGAAAATAAAGAATGGATATGGGGATACCGTGAAAATGATTCGTTGGGCGGACATGATCCTTACAGTGCGTCAAAGGCATGTGCGGAAATGATAACGGCAAGTTTTCGAAATTCATTTTCCAATGATAAACAGTTGATTGCTTCATGCCGTGCCGGTAACGTGATTGGCGGCGGTGATTGGGCAAAAGACCGGTTAATTCCTGATTTAGTTCGTTCGGCGGCAGAAGGGAATGTAACGACAATTCGGATGCCCCATGCAACACGTCCCTGGCAACATGTCCTTGAGCCGCTTCACGGATATTTACGTATCGGTCAACGATTACTGGAAGGAAAAAAAGAGTTTGCTGAAGCATGGAATTTTGGTCCCGGTATTGAAGGTAATCTTCCTGTTGGCGATATGATTCATTCGGCATCGCATTATTGGGACAAAATTAGATGTAAAATCCTGCCAAATCAGGAAAAACATGAATCAACATTGCTTATGCTTGATTGCAGTAAAGCTGGATATCGTCTTAACTGGAAACCGGTATGGACACTTGAACAAGGAATTGAGCGGACAATCAGTTGGTATCGGGATTTTTACGAATACAATCAGATCCGGACAAAAGAACAAATTGAAGAATTTTCAAACCAATAAAAATGAAATTTTAGGGAGGTCTAAACCTTTTATTGTAAAACGGAATAATTATGGTATATTGCTTCTCTGCGCCAATGTTGCCGGTCACGTAAAATAAAAAATCTGTTAATAAAAAACATGCTATGAGTTCGATTACCGTCAATAATCTCCTTCAACGCCAAACACCGCTTCGGTTTATTCACGCTTCTAATCTGCATTTAGACCGGACACTGGAACTGATTGCGGAAGGTCCCGTTCACTGGGAACAACGTATGATCGATGTAACACGACGCGGTGCGGAACGGTTGTTCAGTAAAGTGATTGAGGAAAATGTTGAATTTCTGATCCTCAGCGGCGATATTTTGAATTGTCGTCTTTCTCCGCCGGGCAATTTTTTGTTTCTCATTGACCGGTTTGAACAACTCAAAAAAGCCGGAATTGCGGTGTATTGGGCTGGCGGTGAATTTGACTCGCCCGAAGATTGGTTAACCGCCTTTCCCTTGCCCGACAATGTTCACACTTTTCCCAGTAATTCCATTCAGGAATATTACCTCTACCGAACCGGAGAATCCGAGAATATTGCGGTTGCTAAAATTGTCGGTATCAGCCGAAACCAACAACGGCGGCGGATTCGGAGTTCGGAATTTCCGCTTGATTCCGGCGGACTTTACACGATTGCGGTTGCCAACGGCGATGTAGAACCAGAATCGTTGGCTCAACGGCGGATTGATTTTTGGGCGTTGGGCGGCAATAACCGCCGTCAGATTTTTCATGGCAATCCCCGAAAAAAAGGACCCGACGGTAAACCAATTCCGCTGGAACTTCCCGACTCTTCCGTTTCGGGCACCAAACGTGAACGGAGTCACCTCCCGCCGCAACCTTATCTCGTTCATTATCCCGGCGCAACTGTCGCCGGAACACCCAAAGATTTAGGAAGTTACGGAGCAACTCTTGTTGAAGTTCCTTATGGTGAAGAACCGGTGTTGACGTTTTTTCCGACTTCACCGGTACGTTGGATCAATGAGGTGATATCGTTGGAAGTTACCGATGATGGCGGAAAATTGGCTGATGAATTACGGTTGCGGATTAAAAATCACCGCGATAACCAGAAGGGGGATGATTTGTTCATCAATTGGTTTGTCGATGTCCCGCCGGGAACTCTCGCTTCCAGTCTGCGACGCGGTTCACTCACGGCAGACCTGTTAAGTGAACTCCGTTCGGTTTACGGTAAAGATGATCCGATAACATGGTCGGTTTCCCTGACATTGCTGTTGCCCGAACAACTCCCAAAACAATATTATGAACAACAAACCATTCTTGGCGATTTTCTGCGCTCGGTTAAACATTTTCAGGATCATCCGCAAAAAATAATTGATCTGGAACCGTATTTGCCAAAAGATTGGGGAACGGAAGAGCAAGTAAACACATTACTTTTAGCCGAAAAAATGACCGGTGAAAACAATGAAGTGAGAGAAGTAAAAGATAAAACCAAAATAGCGGGTGAGACCGGAGATGCGGAAGAAAAAAAACAACCAAAATCCGCTCAACTCACTCAATCTTCGGCACAAGCGGAAACACAACGCCGTATTCTTTGTGAAGCGGCTATCGTTGGTCTTGAACTACTCGGAAAAACTGGGAACGAGATGATTCATAGTGAATAGTTATTGGGAATCTTTCATCTCACTATTCAGAATTTACCGCAAGTGAACGGTGTGGGCTTGCACCGCGTTGTTCGACTTAAAACCTCCAAACACGGGGTAAACCCCGTCGTTAACTAATTAACTAATTAACTAATTAAAAACACTCTTCACGTAGGGACGAAATGTTGGTAGAAACTATTACCGATTTAGAATAGATTCTTTTTTTGGGTCATCGCAATAATTTCACGAATACGTTGTTGAATTTCCGGTCGTTCCGGTTCATGTTGGTGAGCGATGTGGAGGCAGTGAATCGCTTCATCGAAGCGTTGGAGGGCAATCAAGGCTTCGGCTTTTCCACGAAGAAGATCGGCGGGTTCCGCTCCTTTGGGAAAAAGGTCTTGCAAATTTTGCCAGGTTGCCAACGCGTGTTCCGGTTGACGGCAAATCATCTGAACCGCTGCAAGTTCCGGCAAAAGATCGCGGTTGTTCGGCGAAAACGACAACGCCCGATAATAATCATTGCGAGCTTGAATCATATATTGTTGAATTTTTTCCGGCGATTCATCGCGTTGCAGTTCGGTGAGTTGTTGTCCAGCCGCCAGCAACCAACCGGCTTTTCCCCGTAACGCCCAACCTTTATATTCCTGCGGAGCCAACCGAATCGTGGTATTGGCATGTTGATACGCGGTGGACGGGCGATTCAGTATCAGATGTTTTTCCGCAAGCGAAATATGTAAAGAGGCATCGTCGGTTCCGCCGCGTTTGATTGCTTCATTGAGTTGTTGAAGAGCCTCTTCATATTTTCCGCGTTGCCAAAGAGCATCGGCGTAATATCGGCGGTAGGCAATATCTTTTTTGTTGAGTTTAACCGCTTCTTCGAGACGTTTTTCCGCTTCTGCAAGATCACCGCGTTCCATAGCGGCAATCCCCAGACGACTGCGTTCACCGCTGAGAATTTGGCTTGGTGTGATTGGTTTCAACGCCCCTCCCCAATGGCAGCCATTCAGGATGATCAACAAAAGGAACACCCAAAGTAAACGAATCAAAATCATAAAAATCAAAATCTTAAAAAATTATTTGTGGGAATCTCTCCTCATTAGGAATTTACCGCAAGTGAACGATGTGGGCTTGCCCCGCGTTGTTCGGCTTAACCCTAAAACATAGGGTAAACCACGTCGTGAACTATTAATTTATTAATTAATAGGCAGAAAATAAAAAATTGAATTTACGAGAGATGTCCTTGTCCTATGAGTTATGAGTCTCTAATCGTACCAAATCTTCCCGTTTTGTTCCAGTGCAATTTTTTCCAGTTCAGGGGCGGGTTGTTAAATTAGGTCGATTGTGTGGGTAGGCGACTATAGGGGAACGCCGTAGGGGAACACCGTAAATGAACCGAAGGGTCGCTTACCTCTTGAATCAAACAAAACAACCAATATCATGCCCTTGACAGTATATGTTCCAAAGACTTCGGAATATATTCCGAGAACTTCGTAATATGCGCCAAGAATTGCGGCGCATGCGCCGGAACTCTTGACGCATGCGCCGCAACTCTTGACGCATGCGCCGGAACTCCTGGCGCATGCGCCGGAACTCCTGACGCATGCGCCGGAACTCCTGGCGCATGCGCCGCAACTTTTGGCGCATGCGCCGCGACTCTTGGCGCATGCGCCGGAAACTTCGTAATATGTTCCGAATGCCTCGTTGTCTGTTCCGAATCGCTCATAGAATATTCCCTAAACCTCACATAATCGTCATGAACCGTCGGAGTGTTGTCAAGCAATAGGGGAGTTTTCTAAAAAAATTTCCTATCCCGTTAGGGGTTGCCGATCAATCCTTCGCTCTGAAAGGTAGGGGCAACAGGACATTTTTTAAAAAAATGTCAAAATCGCCGTACTGCCCTATTGACAGAAAAGCATGACCTCCGTATCATACTACAAAATTAAAATTAATTGGTTTTTTACAGTAATATATCAGTGAAATATTTTTTTTTAACTATTCAGTCGTTTCCTCCGAATGACCACCCCTAGCCCCTCCGAAGGAGGGGAATCATTCCCCTCCTTCGGAGGGGCAGGGGTGGTAAAAAA
>JAIROD010000325.1 GCA_031257725.1 Planctomycetaceae bacterium
TTTACCACCCCTGCCCCTCCGAAGGAGGGGAATGATTCCCCTCCTTCGGAGGGGCTAGGGGTGGTCATTCGGAGGAAACAACTGAATAGTTAAAAAAAAATATTTCACTGATATATTACTTTTTATGTAATTTTTAGTGTGTTTCGTGTTTAAAATAGACAGTTACGTTTCTGACCGGTTTGGAAACTGATTGCCGGCGGGATAATATATCAGTGGAATTTTTCGGAGATTGAAGTTTATTTTTTACCACCCCTGCCCCTCCGAAGGAGGGGAATGATTCCCCTCCTTCGGAGGGGCTAGGGGGGGCATTCGGAGGAAACGACTGAATAGTTAAAAAAAAATATTTCACTGATATATTACCCGGCGGGAAACTGGGGCAAGTTGGCTGCGACAACGTGATGTTTCGGCGAAACATCACCTACCTTTGGATTATTCACGTGAACAAGAAACACATAAAATACCAAAACAACCTAAGTTTTTACCCATTTTAACACGTCAGCCTTTGAACATTAGGGATATTTTTAGAGATTCCTCAGTCTTCAATGTCATTTCATCCGTTTTCCGGTTTTTCTTAATTCTCTTCCGTTATTTTCGTCATTTCCGTCAAAGTCGGCATAACCTGACTGACGATAAACCCAAAAGAATGTCTTTAACGACATAAAATAAACCTAAAATGGAAATGGAAATAGTTCTCGTTAAACGGAGGATATACGAAAAATGCGCTCCCGATTTTTTCTTAAATCGTTATTTGATTGGACATTTTTTATTGCCCTTTTACTTTCTGCGGTTTTAATTGCCGCAATAAGTGAAGGAGTTGAAAATGGCGGAAATACGCAACAGATAGAGGCGGTAAAATTTGTTGATAATGACGATATCGAAACGAAAGTCGATTCGTCGGTCAAAGTTGCTCAACAAGGTTCAGGAAAAGGAGTGATTTGGGGCAAGTCGGGTAAAACGAAAGAGTTGCAACAACAAAGTCCTGCAACCGTTTCGCAAACAAAACCGGAAACCGCCAAACCGGTTCAGAAAACAACCGTCCAACGTCCTGTTTCCGCAGTGCGCCTTCCCGAAAAAACAGAACCGGTCAATGCTTCCGGCAATATTTCAAACAGTTCAGAAGAAAAATTTCTTTTGAAAAGCAGTCGTCAACGCGGTTCCAGCGATTTAGTTGAAACATTGCTTGAAGTAACCGGCGATGTCAAACAAGTTTCTAACGAACTCAAAGCAACCACCGATAAAATGGAAGTTGTTGCGGGTTTCCGTTATGAAGAGCGGGTTGATCAGTTTTCACTTTCGACAGGTCCTTTGGTCAGTATTCGGCAATACAATCTTGCCAAATCGAAAATGAAAATCGGTGATCAGGTTAAAATGCCGGAACTCGACGAGGAATTACAAACGATTGTTTGTTCGCTTGAAGGCGATAAAGTTTCGCTCTTTTCGCCGCGAGGTTCATTGCGCGGTGAACAATTACTTTTGATTGAAGACTTGCCGGGCAACACCTTAACGCTTGACCGGCTTCTACCGAACAAGGAAATGCGTGTTGGTGATGCCTGGAAAATTTCCGACAGTGTTCTCCGTTCCTTCCTTTCCGTTGATGCGATAACAGAAAGTAATGTCGAAGCGGTGTTGACAGCGGTTGCGGACAAGATGGCGATGATCGAAGTGGTGGGCGATGTGAGCGGTGTTTATCTCGGAGCGGCAACGGAAATGTCCATTCGGGCAAAATTTCAGTTTGATCTGATTGCGCAACGAATTAACTGGCTTGGTCTTTTAATCGAAGAAAACCGCTCTATCGGACATGTCGGTCCCGGTCTCGATCTGGTGGCACGGCTTCAGGTTAAAATTTCACCGGTTGAAACTCCGCAAATATTAACCGACAACGTTTTACGTGAAATCAATGTTAAACCAAACGACAATGTTCTGAAACTCAAATACAATGGCGGTAAAGGACCTTGGCAGTTTTCCCATGATCGGGACTGGTATGTTTTCCAAGATGATCCGCAAACAACAATTCTCCGCAAGTTACATCAAGGTGAACTTGTTGCTCAGTGTAACATTGCCGATATGGGCAAAGTCGATGTCAAAACGATGACCACGTTGGATAAATTCAAGAAAGAATTAGCGGATGGTCTCGGTAAAAATTTCGGCAAAATTGTTGCCGCTGACGAACATACCAACAAATTAGGATACAAGGTTTTTACGGTATTGATTGACGGAACCGTTGAGGAATTATCACTCCGTTGGATCTATAATCTGATGACAGATAAAGAAGGACAGCAATCGGTGGTGGTGTTTGTTGTTGAAGCCGACATGCTCGAACAATTCGCCGATGCCGACGATGTCTTACTCAGAACTTACCGAATGGGCAAAAAGTAAAGGGAATCTCTAATAATTCGTAATATATCAGTGAAATATTTTTTTTTAACTATTCAGTCGTTTACTCCGAATGACCACCCCTAGCCCCTCCGAAGGAGGGGAATCATTCCCCTCCTTCGGAGGGGTAGGGGTGGTAAAAAATAAACTTCAATCTCCGAAAAATTCCACTGATATATTACAATAATTCAGAATTTACCGCAAGTTAACGGCGTGGGCTTGCCCCGCGTTCCTAGAAAAGACCCTTTTGTTGCCGTTTATAGTATAATACATTCTACTGAATAGATACCAACGATTAACTATTAACCCAATGCCAGCGGTTTATCATTTTTTGATGTTTTTTTTTGATCTGATATTATTATGGTTGATCAGACGGTATGCGCCTACGACGGTTTGGTGTTTTCTGAAACTTGCATTGTTGGGTTTTGGGACGGCAATCTTTTGGGGATTTGTTCTTCGTTGGGGTGATTTCAATTTTATTATTCATGGTCTTGCTTGGCATGGCGGTTTTTTCTTGATCGGCTCCGCTTTTTTGATTCAACGCCAAACTATCGGAAATAAACGCCGATTTGTTTTTCCGTTGACAATATTTTTTTGTGCAATTATTTATTTGGGTCTTGCTGTTGACGCACTTCTTATTGAACCGACGGCTCTTGTTATCAAACGGCATACAATCGTAACGCCTAAAATTACAACACCGATGAAAATTGTGTTCCTTGCGGACATTCAAACGGATCAGATAGGGCGGTATGAACGTAAAACGCTTGAACTTGTCAAAAAAGAAAACGCCGATCTTATTTTACTGGGCGGCGACTATATTCAAGCACGAACCAAAACACAAGAACATCAGCTCCTTACAGAATTCAATGCACTTCTCCGTGAGATTAATCTGAATGCGCCCTGCGGCGTGTACGCGGTTCAGGGTAATCAGGAAAACGGTGCATGGTTTCATTGGACGCGTTCATTTAATAAAACGGAAATTATTCCGGTTTCACGAACTGTTTCATTTAATGTTGGAGAAATCCGTTTGACTTTATTGAGTATGTACGGTTCGTTCACCAACCGCACTTTTTATGACAAAAATTTGGAAAACCGGTTTCGGATTATCGTTGGTCATGCTCCGCTTTTTGCGTTGGCGGAACAGCAGGCGGAATTACTGCTTGCCGGTCACACACACGGCGGTCAGGTTCGGATTCCCGGTTACGGTCCGATTATTACCATGTCCGAAGGTTTGCCGAAAAAATGGTCAAGCGGTTTAACGATTCTTCCCAACGGTTCAACATTAATTGTTTCCAACGGAACCGGTTTGGAACGGGGAAGAGC
>JAIROD010000326.1 GCA_031257725.1 Planctomycetaceae bacterium
ACGGGACGCAGATCATTTTATTATACTGTTTTCTACCAATATGTCGTCCCTAACGGGACGAAAATTGGTATTATTCTCCAATCACTGATGCCCCCCCAAATTCCGAAATAATCAGAAAAATCGGTTCAATTTTTTTGGAAAGTACAGTTACTAACACCCCTCAAAATATGAAATAGACAGCCAACGGCATGTTTTTTCGCAACCTTCCGGTTACGGCTCTGAAGACGGCGTAGGGTATAGAATCAGGAGTTTTCTTGTAACAATTTGAGCATTTTACGGTCAAGTTGATGACCGTGAAAATTTTCGTAATTGACATCGGTACGTTGACTGTCTAGGATACCGAAACCGCCGCGAAAATTCCACAAGGCATACCCCCACCCGGCTTCACGCCAATTAGCAAGACAATCCGCAAGCCAACGCAACGCAACATCGTGCGGACACGGTGAAAACACCCCCAATTCGCCGACCATCACACCGCAACCTTGTTTTTGTAACTCTTTCCAAGGTTCCAACCGGTTTCGCAGCCATGTTTTATCCTTGACGTCACCGCCGAGTAATTCCGCCGTGTGTCCTGATTCTTGATACTGAAATTTTGACGGAGGCTGTTGCCAATTCGGTAACAAATTAACGGCGGTTTCCTTTGCCGCGTTTTCACTCTGAACCGCAAGTTGCGTCAGCGTCAACCAATCGCCTTGTGTAACACGAAATTCCAACTGTTGCGTTCCTGCGGGAATTGTTGTTTCGTAATCGCGGTCATAAACGTTCTGATAAATATTCCATTCCTTTTTGAATACAACCGTTTTCCATTCTCCTTCACCGGAAGCCGGTTTGAATTGATGTTCAAAAATTGTTTTACCGTCGGCAGTAACAACAAACGAAGTGTTACCGGAAACAGTACCGACACGCAGCCGGAGTTTCGTTTTAGCCGGAAACTGTCCGAAAATCACCAACGCACCACGATATTCCTCTTTAATTTCACGTTTGGAATCCGACAAAAGTAAACCATTGCCGGAAATCATGGGCCAAGTTGGAACCGGAAAATTTTCGCTATGAACCCAATTCGCTTTGTAATGGGAAATCTCCATCGGAAGATAACCGCGTGTTGCCTGCGCAACTTGTTGATCGACAAGATCGAAAAACGGTTTGTTACCCCATTCATAACCGTCACAAATAATCAACCGATTCGGGTCTTCTTCGCGGATTCCTTTGATAATGGTCTTGTGAGCGGCAACACATTGCTCAAAAATCGGTTCAATGTTGTCCGGTTCATTGAAAAGATTAAAACTGACCCAATTGTTTGAAACTCCTTTATAACGTTTAGCAAAAGTTTTCCAATGTAACAAACAGACTTCCAACGCTTCCGGGTCTGTCCAAACACGTTGAGGTTCTGCCGGTTTCGCGACGGTGTAACCGGGCGCACGGTGGAAATTGAGATTAACGTGAATACCGTATCGCTCGCCAAATTGAACCGCTTCGTCAATTTCATCGAGAACTTTTTCGTTGATTTTGCGCCAATCGTTGTCTTGAATCCACATCCGGTAATCCATCGGCAACCGGACAAAATTGAAACCGAAATCGCTGATCCAACGAAAATCATCTTCAACAAAACGTCTATTTTGTCCGTTGAATTTTTCCAGTAGATTGAACCCCCGCCATTGCGGAAGTTTGTCATAACGTGCATCGTTGAGCAATTTTTTTTCTTCCGCCCGAATATCGGACGAAAAAGACGAAAAACTTGCCAATCCGCTTGCCAGACCAATTTTCAAAACATCACGTCGTTGCATTGTTTTACCTTTCGATTAATTAAGCCAAAGTATCGACACATATTTTTTGGGGTGAGTTGGTTTATCGGAATATTTTTTGTGGAGGAATCAGTTTTCGCCTGGATTTTTGTCTATTATTTTTAATGTTGTTCATAAATATCTTTTTCGCAACTTTAAGCCGATTCCAAGAAAAATCAACGCGAGACCGATAAGAATTAAAACAATCCTTGTCCATCCAAATTCGGGAGGGTTGTTAATCATTGGGCTAAATCTGTCAACAACGACTATTTTTTCGCCGTCCCAAGCCAATTCGCCTTCGGGAAACGGACGATCACGGTTCAAATGCCACGCAACCGGCGTATCGGGTTTCACAATAGTTTTAGGTGAAAATGTATCAGGCGGCAATGGTTTGTTTAGTGAAATAACCTCAATCGTTGTTTCTTCTGAACAAGTCGTAACACCGTTTTCAGTTCTTTTATAGTTTAATTTTTTTGGAAACCAAATGTTACCTTCGTACAAAGCCCCTGTAGTTTGAACCCGATCAACAAATTGAACGTTATCAGAAACAAAACGGTTTTCAACACAAACGACGTTGTAATGATTTGATTTATTTAACCAAATAGAATGATTTACTATACCCATTGCGTAATCGACTCGCCAACAGTCAATACCGGAAAATTTTTCGGATATTACTGATAGCACCTCACTTTGTCGTCGTTTGATAGACGTGTCATACATTTTTGGCGGGGAATAATGTTGTGAATTGGATATGTCAATTGGTATAAAACCAAACCAACGAGGATCGGGAATATAATCAAGATGCCGCCCAGTTTCAGGATTATCGGCATCCGTAAACACTAAGGCCATTTTACTGTCGGCAACTGGAGGTGGTAAGGTAGTATAGAATAAACGTGTCATTTTATCATAGCAATTGTAACACAAATAGTCTTTATGACCATTTCTGAAAACATCAGCCCGTTTCTTATCTTTATCAAAAGATATAGTCCACTGCATTTTTATCGGTGGCAAATTACCTTCAATAGCTGAATTTTCAACTCTGACTTGTCCCGCATGAATTGCCTGTACCGATTTTTGTATATTTTCAAACAATTCATAACCGTCTGGAATTGTCTCCGGTTCTGTACCCAATACTGTATTAAGCAAAAGGCAACCAACAAGACCAATAGAAAAAAATAATCTTAAAAACATAATACAGTTCCCCCCAAAATCTACATACACCAAATCAAAAAAATTAAACAATTGTAAGAATAACGAAAGCCCTTACCTGCTTGCCTATTGGAAATCAGGCAAAGGCAAACAAAAATCAAATGTGTAAACAACTGAAAACGTAATATATCAGTGAAATATTTTTTTTTAACTATTCAGTCGTTTACTCCGAATGACCACCCCTAGCCCCTCCGAAGGAGGGGAATGATTCCCCTCCTTCGGAGGGGCAGGGGTGGTAAA
>JAIROD010000339.1 GCA_031257725.1 Planctomycetaceae bacterium
TTTACCACCCCTAGCCCCTCCGAAGGAGGGGAATTATTCCCCTCCTTCGGAGGGGCTAGGGGTGGTCATTCGGAGGAAACGACTGAATAGTTAAAAAAAATATTTCACTGATATATTACGATTTATTTGATTTTGTGATTGACTATGATTTTCTTAATCCTAGTCTTCATTCAATCGGGAATCTCTAATCATTCAGAATTTACCGCAAGTTAACGGCGTGGGCTTGCCCCGCGTTGTTAGACTTACACCCCAAAACACGGGGTAAACCCCGTCGTTAACTATTAATTTATCAATTAATTGGTTGAAAATAAAAAACCGAATTATTAGAGATGCCCAATCATTAAAATCATCGTTCATATCTTGAACTATGATTTATTTGATTTTGTGATTGACTATGATTTTCTTAATCATAGTCTTCATTCAATCATTAAAATCATAGTTCAGACCGTCACCCACAAACGGAAAACGCTCCCGTTCACGGCAACGGGACGTTTCTGTTACAGTAATTTATTTTTCCCAAAACCGAAAACTCAAGTAGAACGAGTCTATTATTAATACTTTTACATTTTACTTTCAATTTTGGGCAATCCTATGAAATATAATCCGGCAACCATTGAACCGAAATGGCAAACCTATTGGGAAACAAATAAAACTTTTGAAACGCCCAAACTGCCCGGTCATAAAAAAATGTATGTACTGGATATGTTCCCGTATCCGAGCGCAAACGGTTTGCATGTCGGGCATCCCGAAGGTTATACGGCAACCGACATCGTTTGCCGTTTTGAACGAATGAACGGGACAACCGTGTTACATCCGATGGGTTGGGACGCTTTCGGGCTGCCCGCCGAACAGCAGGCAAAAAAAACCGGTATTCCGCCGCGAACTATTACCGAAACAAATATCGCTAATTTTCGGCGGCAACTCAAAATGCTTGGTTTTTCATACGATTGGAGTCGGGAAATTGCAACCACCGATATTCAGTATTTTCGCTGGACACAATTTATTTTCCTGCTCCTCTACAACACATGGTTCGATTCCGACGAACAACGCGGCAAACCAATTGCCGAATTGCCGATTCCCGATCAGGTAACCGATATTGAATCGTACAAAAATGAACACCGCTTGGCCTATCAGATTGAAGCGCCGGTTAATTGGTGTCCGGCGTTGGGAACCGTGTTGGCTAACGAAGAAGTGATTCAGGGACGAAGTGAACGCGGTAATCATCCGGTCATACGAATGCCGTTACGCCAATGGATGTTACGGATTACCGCGTATGCAGACCGGCTTGAATCCGATCTCGCCGGACTTGATTGGCCGGAAGGAATTAAATCGCTGCAACGAAATTGGATCGGACGCAGTACCGGTGCGGAAATTGATTTTTTTATCGGAACAAAAAAAACGGATGCGGAAACCGGTGAAACAACTTTTCGTATCGACGGTCCCAAATCGTGGCGAAAATCCGTTGAAGAAGAATACAACATCTGGAAACAACAACGGCAACAATCCGGTTTTCCGCATAAACCCGGCGACAACGTGTTGCGCATTTACACGACGCGCCCCGATACGTTATTTGGCGCAACGTATATGGTGATCGCACCGGAACATCCCTTTGTCAAACGGCTTACAACAAACACACAACGTGAATTTATCGAACAATATTGTACGCAATCCGCAACAAAAAGCGATCTTGACCGGACTGATTTGGCAAAAGAAAAAACCGGAGTTTTTACCGGTTCCTACGCCTTGAATCCGGTCAACAATGAACCGATTCCGATTTGGGTTGCCGATTATGTACTGAGTTCATACGGAACCGGAGCGATTATGGCGGTGCCGGCTCACGACACTCGCGACTTTGAATTTGCGAAACAATTTCAGTTGCCGATTATTCAGGTTGTCCGACCGGTTGATAGTACACTGCATATCGGCGTTGATTTTGAAGCGTTTACCGAGTTGGGTGTTGCGATGAACAGCGGGAAGTACAATGGTGTGATGACAGCGGAATTTAAGGAACGAATTACAGAGGAACTGAGTAACGCCGGAATCGGACGCAAAGCGGTAAATTACAAACTCCGCGACTGGCTGTTCAGCCGTCAACATTTTTGGGGCGAACCGTTTCCAATTTTGCACGAAATTGATAACAACAATAAACGTACAGGAAAAATAATACCGTTGGAATTTTCGGAATTGCCGTTGGATATTCCGAAGGATTTGAAATTCAACGCGCAACATAATTCACCGGAACCGCCGCTCGAACTGGCGCCGCCGGATTGGTTGTTTGTTACACGCAACGGAAAAAAATATAAACGCGAAACGAATACAATGCCCCAATGGGCGGGTTCCTGTTGGTATTATCTGCGTTTTATCGATCCGAAAAATAACGCAACGCTCGTTGATCCGCAACTTGAAAAGGCGTGGATGCCGGTTGATCTGTATGTCGGCGGCGCGGAACACGCCGTATTACATTTATTGTACGCACGGTTTTGGCATAAAGTATTGTACGATTACAAAATTGTTTCGCAGCCGGAACCGTTTCAAAAACTCGTTAATCAGGGAATGATTCTCGGTGAAACAGAATTTACCGGATTCAAAGACGGCAACGGCAACTGGATTTCCGCAACACACGTCAATGTTGACCGCGACGGTCTTGGTACGTTAAAATCCGACGGCACAAAACTTGTGTCCGTAAAACTGGACGCAAAACAAGTTATAAAAAAAGGCGAAAATTTCGTTCTGATTAATACCGGCAATCAGAGTAAAATTCAGAGTGAAATTCAAAATGAAATTTCGCGTGAAATTCCGAATGAAATTTCGAGTAAAACTCAACGTGAAATTAAAACTCAACATGAAATTCTGAACGAAATTCAGGTGGACAGCCGTGCGAATAAAATGTCGAAAAGTCGGGGCAATGTGGTGAATCCCGACGAGGTGGTGGAACATTACGGAGCCGATGCGTTAAGATTGTACGAAATGTTTATGGGACCGTTGGAATCGGTCAAACCTTGGTCGATGGACGGCGTTCACGGTGTTCGCGGTTTTTTGGATCGGGTTTGGAAAATGATTGTTTCTGTTACGTCCGAACAGCCGACGCTGGAACCGTCCATTCGGAATATTCCGCCGACCGAAGAACAAAATCGCGTTTTACATAAAACAATCAAATCCGTAACCGAAGATATCCGTAATATGTCGTTCAATACGGCGATTGCCCGAATGATGGAATTTACCAATTTTTTCCTGAAGGAACAAGTTCGTCCGAAATCGGCGATGGCGCAATTCACATTATTGTTATCGCCGTTTGCACCGCATATTGCAGAGGAACTATGGCAGATTCTAGGACATAATAAAACATTGGCTTATGAATCGTGGCCCGTTTATGACGAATCGGCAATTCGTGAAACAACATTGGAAATTCCGGTGTCCATCAACGGAAAATTACGTTCAAAAATTCTGGTTCCGGCAAACGCCGGCGAAATTACACTGGAACAACTCGCCCTTTCCGATACTAAAATTGCTGAACTGTTGACCGGTAAAACAATCGTCAAAAAAATTATTATTTGCGGTAAAATGATCAATTTCGTTGTAAAATAACGATAGGGAATCTCTCATCATTCAGAATTTACCAAACGTTAACGGCGTGGGCTTGCCCCGCGTTGTTAGACTTAACCCCAAAACACGGGATAACCCCCGTCGTTAACTATTATCTATTAATTTGTAATATATCAGTGGAATTTTTCGGAGATTGAAGTTTATTTGTATCTATTCAGTGGTTTGGTTGTCTTTCCGAATATTCCCGTCCCGTTA
>JAIROD010000343.1 GCA_031257725.1 Planctomycetaceae bacterium
TTTACCACCCCTAGCCCCTCCGAAGGAGGGGAATTATTCCCCTCCTTCGGAGGGGCTAGGGGTGGTCATTCGGAGGAAACGACTGAATAGTTAAAAAAAATATTCCACTGATATATTACGAATTATTTGAGATTCCCTTTAACGACGGGATTTACCCCGTGTTTTAGGGTTAAGTTGAACAACGCGGGGCAAGCCCACGCCGTTAACTTTCGGTAAATTCTGCATTATTAGAGGTTCCCCATTAATATTAGATGTAGTCGGCAAAGAGTTCACGGCTTGGGCGTGGAATAACCAGTTCGGAAACGAGTAAGCCGCGTTTTCGTACCGCATCCGCTGCGGCGTTGACTGCGGCGTTGACATCGGAAACACTGCCGGTCATCACAAGTAATCCCTTACCGCCGAGCGCCATTGCAATGTGTAACCGAAACAACGTAACACGCGCCGCTTTACCGGCATAATCCGCCGCAACCAAGGCACTGACTCCGCTAAATGTTTCGATAACACCCAATGCGTCGATTCCTTCCGGCGAAAGAACAACTGATTGCGACAACGCCGGAAAAACACCGTCATAAACATTCGCAACCGTTAACTGATCAATCACTGCACTGCCGCCAATAGTGATACCGGTTTCGATTGCGGTTTCCACATCGCTGACACTGCCGCTAAAAACAATCAGGTATTTCCCGCTGCAAATTGTCCGCGCAATCAATATCTCAATCGACGCTGCTTTTAGCATTTCATCCTGAACTTTGTATCCAATACCAATACTGGACAACTCTATCGCTCCAACAGATTTTCCCATCGTTAAAAACTCCTACAATAACACAAATATGTCTTAAAAAATTATTTGGGAATCTCTAAAAATTCAGTATTGACCGCGAGTTTCGATAGTTCAAAACTGCTTTTCGCTCTTTCAAGCCAAGATTTATAAGGTTCCATAGATCACTTTTCCTTCTTTTTTTATTGTTTTATAAACATATCCAATTGTATCGCTCAATTCGATATACCGATCATAATCCATTGCAATTAAATCAACGGGAATACCAATGTCACTGTCAAGAAAAGCCATATAAATCGAATCTGTAATTTTAAATCCGTTTTTTAGACCTTTTTTGACAATGAGCAAATCAATATCGCTTTTTTCCGTATGATCACCGCGTGCGTAGGAACCGAAAAGGATAATCTGATCCGGCGACGCAATCGATACAATAATAGAAATAATTTGATCAATATAAGGTATTTTATTGTCCATGTTTTTATACCGCCTGTTTTTGTAATAACATCAAGCCGAGTCAGGGTTAATGTTGTTTTCTTTTTCCGTATTTCATTATAGGTGGGACTGATTTTCCGTCAACGGTGTCCTTTTTACTCGGTTATTATACTATCAACGGTTTAGAAAATACACATTCCCAATTCCGTAAGATTTCTCCGTGAATAATCGCCGATTTCAACCGGCGTGCCGAGATGTTTTTCCGGTTCGTTCTAATATTTATTGTTTCTTTTCTTCTTTCGTTTTTATTTCATAGACACGGAGTAAACTGGGCGGAGGCGTAACCGGATGAGGCTGGTCACGATTCACCGATAACGTTTCCCATTTCATTACGTAACGAACATCAGAGTGAGAATCAAAAGGTCTGTTTCGATCCCGCAAATCCCATGCTGTTCGGCTTTTAATATTGGGAAAATCAAGTTCAATTTTATTCATTTCATTCGGAAATCGGGCTGGAGGCGGAACATTGCCAATCGGTTTGAGCGTTTTTTCGTCAAGTTGCCAACGTCCATTGCCTTCTTTAATATGCTGGAAATTTTGAGCAAGTTTACCATCTTGAATTTCAATTGATCCAAACGATACCTCCCCAATAATTGTTCCGCCTCCCTTAAAATCCCAACGATACTTCCAATCACTTGTTTGGTAATATTTCCACTTTCCCTCTTCCAATCGGGCATTGTAAAGTTGGTAATTCCCGTCGGCGTCATATTTTCCGTATGAAATAATAATACGATTTTGGGTGTCAAAACTGATAGTTTGAGCGGGATTCAAAAGTCCTTCACCCGGTTGAGCGGCATCAATAATTTCACCGGTTTGAAGCGAGATCGGCAATGTTACCGGTTTACCGTTACTGTTTTCCCAATGTCTCAAGTCACGGCTTCGGACGTAAGACAAATCATGATTGGTACTGCAATCAGGAGTATTACGCCACATCCAGCAAATATGATAATATCCATCGTGACCAACAACAGGACCATGAAAATAAGCATTCATTTTACCTTGTCCGTCAAACATTGGCGTATCGAATAATCGGTTCCATTTTTTAGAGTCGTGATTATAAATGTTCCAAATTTGATTTCCGTTACCGCTTGAACCGTTACGGTAAGTAAAAAACAATTCCTCGTTTGTTCCTGTAACAAATTGCGGATACGTACAATATTTTTCATTGTTTCCGGTCATTGCATCAACTCGAACAAGCGACGTTACATCAAGCGGTTTT
Organism: Planctomycetaceae bacterium; assembly: GCA_031257725.1. GTDB lineage: Bacteria > Planctomycetota > Planctomycetia > Pirellulales > Thermoguttaceae > WRKP01. The sequence goes on from JAIROD010000343.1 coordinate 2,490, forward strand.
TCACTCCGAAAATAAATCAACGGGACACAATGCATATTTCCCGAAACATGAAGATATTTATTCCGATCCAATGTCATTGTAACGTAATTATGGCTATCCCATCCGACTTTTGACGGCAACCGGTTAAATATCCAGTTTGTTTCCGTTAAACGCCGTTGGGCAAGAGTCATATTCCGGTTGTCGTCATAGAAGGCGGCAAATTGATAATCACCTTCAGTTAAAAGAGCAAAACCAACAGGATGCCCCGACCACACCGGCGTAACATCAATCCGGCGAACTAACTCAAATTGTACCTGAGCCGTCAGTTGATTTGATGTTACAACAAAAAACAATAAGGCTGTGAAAATAAAATACTGTCTCATTTAATTTTCCTCATTCGTAAAAAAGGGTTAAGTTTTTACCGGAAACGTTAAAATACCGAATTGAAATTTTATTTGTTTTCCTCATTCGATTGCAAAATTTTCAATAATATACCGCAAACGGCATGATATTGGTTGTTTTTGTTTGATTCAAGAGGTAGGCAACCTTTCGCCGAAGGGTTTTCACCCACGGTTGCGTTGCCGATAGGCAACAGTGAATCAGATTCGATTGTGTCATTTGTGTTTCCGACTGGTTTGGAAACTGATTGCCGGCGGGAAACAGGGACAAGTCGGCTATCGCCGACGCAACCTTTCGGCGAAAGGTTGCCTACCTTTTGATACACCACCTTGGGGGAGATTGCAAATAAAACAACCAATTTCTACCCGTTGACAGTATAGTATTTAGTAAAACCTTTCGGCGAAAGGTTTTACTAAATACTAAATACGGTCGCCTACCTCTTGAATCAAACAAAACAACCAATATCATGCCGTTTGCGGTACATCTATTTTCAAAATGATCTATTTTCAAAAACCTTTTTTAGAAATTTAAATTATTTTTATGGACATACTGAATAAGATTATTGATTTTTCATTACATTATCGTTTTGTTGTGATTTTGTTGGTGTTGATATTTGGAGCGGTGGGGTTGTATTCGCTGCAACATCTTGATATTGACGCTTTCCCGGATACAACACCGGTGCAAGTACAAATTAATACTGTTGCGCCGGCTCTCGGTCCTGAAGAAATTGAAAAACAAATCACATTTCCGGTTGAACAATCAATCAGCGGTTTGCCCGGACTTTTGGAGATGCGAAGTGTTTCAAAATTCGGTTTTTCTCAGGTTGCCGTTGTGTTTGACGACAGTATCGATATTTATTTCGCACGTCAATTAATTAATGAACGGCTTAGCACTGTTGAATTGCCCGACGGAATAGAACAACCTCAAATGGGTCCCGTCGCAACCGGACTTGGTGAGGTTTTAAATTACATCGTGATCGGTCAAGGCACCGATGAAACAGAATTGCGGACAATTCACGATTGGCAAATCAAACCGGTTATGAAATATATTCCCGGAACCGCCGAAATTAATACGTGGGGCGGCTTTGAACGTCAATTTCAAATTCGGCTTGATCCCGATAAATTATCGAAACATGGGTTGACTTTTGATCAAGTTATCGAATCCGTTCAGCGAAATAATCTGAATAGCGGCGGAGGAAATATCAGCCGTCCGGGCGGCGGAGGTTCACTTTTCGTACAAGGAATCGGACGCACAACAACGATCGAACAAATAAGACAAATCGTGATCTCCGCCGAAGACGGCGTTCCGATTTTAGTTTCAGATATTGGCGATGTTGTTATCGGTCACGAAATTCGCCGCGGTGCAGTAACTGCCAACGGTCAAGGTGAAGTTGTCATGGGACTTGGTTTTATGCTCATGGGTTCCAACAGCCATCGCGTTACAACCGCAATGAAAGAAAAATTGAACTCACTCGAACCCACCTTGCCGCCCAATGTCCAAATCAAAACCGTTTACGACCGCACCGAATTAGTCAACTTTGTTATCGATACTGTACGAAAAAATCTCTTTGACGGCGGATTGTTGGTGATTGCCGTTTTGTTCGCATTTCTCGGTAATATCCGCGCCGCATTTATTGTTGCATTGGTTATTCCGTTGTCGATGCTTTTTGCGTTTACCGGAATGTACAAATTTGGAATTGCCGCAAGTTTATTGAGTTTAGGCGCAATTGATTTCGGATTGGTAGTTGATAGTTCCGTAGTGATGATCGAAAATTGTACGCGAAAACTTTCCGATATTTCCGGCAACAATAAATCACGGCTTGAAATTATTCGCGACGCGGCGGTGGAAGTTCGGAAACCGACCATGTTCGGCGAATTGATTATTATGATTGTGTATTTGCCGATTCTGACACTCGAAGGAGTTGAAGGAAAAATGTTTCGTCCAATGGCGTTGACCGTGATTTTTGCGTTACTGGGTTCGATGATTTTATCGTTAACGTTAATGCCGGTTCTGGCAAGTATTTTTTTGCCGCGAAAAATTTCCGAACATGAACCGATTTTAATGCGTTTGTTCAAATTACTTTATTTACCGGTTCTCCGATTTTCATTACGGCACAAAGCGGTCATGATCGGATTGGCGATTTGCATATTAATTGTTGCATTTGGAATGATTGCTCCTCATCTTGGTTCGGAGTTTATTCCGCAACTTTCCGAAGGTGCTATTGTTGTCGGAGTTGTCCGTCCTGCGGGAACGGATATTGCAGAGTCCGTGCGTTACAATACGGAAATGGAAAAAGTTTTGTTGCAATATTTTCCTGATGAGATTGAAAATGTCTGGAGCCGAATCGGAACAGCGGAAATCAGTACGGATCCTATGGGGACGGAATTGACCGATATCTTTATCTCGTTGAAACCGCGTGCGCAATGGACAAGAGCCAAAACACAAGCAGAATTGACAACTGCCATCGAATTAACATTGCGCGATTTGCCCGGACAACGTTTAGGATTTTCGCAACCGATTGCCATGCGAATTAATGAACTTGCGTCGGGTATTCGTGCGGATTTAGCGGTGAAACTTTTTGGCGACGATTTCGATTTATTAGTTACGAAAGCCGGAGAAATCGAAACAATACTCAATTCAATTAAAGGTGCGGCGGACGTTTCTGTGGAACAAATTACAGGTCAACCGATGTTGCAAATAAAAGTGAATCAGGAACAACTCGCTTTTTACGGAATACCGGCGCAGGAAGTTTTGGAATTAGTGGAATCAATCGGCGGTCATGCGGTGGGCGAAGTTTTTGAAGGCGAGTTACGATTTCCACTCGTGATTCGATTACCGGACAAATATCAGGAAGATCCGAAATCCGTATCGGAAATACCGGTTTTAACGCCAAACGGCGCACAAATTCCATTGGGTCGGCTTGCCAATGTTGAGGTTGTGGAAGGACCGTCAACAATTTCACGTGAATGGAGTGTTCGGCGAATTACGATTCAGGCTAATGTACGCGGACGTGATTTGGGAAGTTTTGTTCGTGAAGCGAAACAGAAAATTTCGGAACAGGTAACAATGCCGACACCGCGTTATCGTGTTGAGTATGGCGGACAATTTGAACAATTTGAACGAGCAAAGTTACGGTTAATTATTGTTGTTCCGATAATGCTTTTTTTGATTTTCGGATTATTATATTTAACGTACTGGAATTGGGTTGACACGTTACGGGTTTTTACGGGCATTCCGTTTGCGTGGGTGGGCGGTATTGCGGCGTTGTGGATAAGAGATATGCCGTTTTCAATCTCGGCGGCGGTCGGATTTATCGCGATGTCGGGAGTCGCCGTACTTGACGATATGATTCTCGTTTCGTATATCCGGCAACTTCTGCAAAAAGGATTCGTGTTGGAAGAAGCGGTTACCGAAGCGGCAATAACCCGTTTACGACCTGTGTTGATGACAACATTGGTTGCCAGTCTCGGATTCTTGCCAATGGCTTTCAGTACAGGAATCGGTGCCGAAGTCCAACGTCCGCTCGCAACCGTTGTCATCGGAGGAGTGATCGGCGCAATGATTATGTCCTTGTTAGTGTTGCGCGTATTGTACATGGTGTTCAATTTCAAAAAATAAAAAAAATAGTATTTATTCAGTAGAATATATTATCAGGAAATACTCATCAGGTAGGGTATCAAAAGGTTGCCTACCATCGAATGACCAATCTACTGAATAATTACAAAAATATTTTTAGGTAACTTTTAAAAACCTATTTTTTGTAGAGATACAATGCATTGCGTCTCTACAAGACCGCGATTTAAAGTAGCAAGAGCATATTGATCAAGTTATTTTTGCGTGTTGCCCAATTGCCGGAAGTATAATCATGAATATTTCAATAACAGTAAGTCAAAAGGAGCTTATGAATGTACTGCTTAATGTGGCGGTAGTTCGTCCGGTTTTTATTTGGGGTGCGCCGGGTATTGGTAAAAGTTCGTTGGTGGAACAATTTGCCAATGAACTTGGTCTTTCCTGTGTGTCTCTTTTGGGCAGTCAACTTGCACCGGAAGACATTATCGGCGTACCACAAATTATTGACGGTAAAAGTGTATTTTGTCCGCCGCGAATTATTGCGCAAGAAAAACCTTATTGTCTTTTTCTGGATGAACTCAACGCCTGTTCTCAAGAAGTTCAAAAAAGTTTTTACAGTCTTATTCACGACCGGCGTATTGGTGAATACTTTTTACCTGACGGGTCTATTGTAATTGGTGCGGGAAATCGCACTCAAGATAATGCTATCGTTAAACCCATGTCCTCGGCGTTGATTAACCGAATGTTTCATGTCGAACTTATTGCCTCGCCGCGTGATTGGCTCGAATGGGCAGGCGCAAACAATATTCATCAATATATTCTTGAGTACATCGGCTTGCGACCGGATCACCTTTGGCGGCAACCGCCCAAAACCGAAGAACCTTTTTCCACTCCGCGATCATGGCACCTTCTTTCGGATGCACTTCACAGTTTCGGAAATACAATCAACGATAAACAACTTGAAATTCTTGCGTCGGGTTGTCTTTCACCACAACATGCCGTTCAGTTTCGCGCTTTTATAAAACAAATTCGTAACCGTTACGTTCTCGCCCGAATGATCAAAGGCGAACAGAATTGGCCTTCAAAACCGGAAGACCGCGACGCTCTTTATTTCCTTGCGCAAAGTTTTCGTACGCAACTTGTCAAAGAACTCCCGCCCGATAAAAGTAAACTTTCTTCTCACACCATCGAACTCAGTTTACGGGCAAAAGCCATGATGCGGGACTTAGCCAATATTAGTTTAGAGATTGCACAAATGACCGTTGCCGCGCCGGACGATCCGAATGAAAAATCGTTACTGCCGGATTGGTTTCTGGTGGAATTGGTGCGGGATTTGCCCAAACTTGCCGAAAAAAAATCGGGAAAATAGGAAAAAACAATGTCCAGAAAACAAAAACATAAACAAATACCGGAAGAAAAAGATATAAAAGTCCGGCATTTCAATCAAGGTCTTGAAATGTTGTCAAAACATACGATCTTTTATTCGTTACTTTCTTGCGCGGAAATTTTAAGCGAGAAATATGAATTTAACGGTTACGCAAAAGTGTATCGTAACGGTAAAATTCTTTGTTCGACGAGCCGTTATGCCGAACCCAATGAATGGATGCATTTGATTGCCCATTGTTTGCTTCACTTGGGAATGGGACATTTCGACTTGGCACGGTTTAATTTGAAACATCTTGATCCTAATGATACAAAAATCGATCAACGAAATTCTTTATTGATTTGGAATTATGCTTGTGATCTTGTTGTGGAGCGTTTTTTGGCGGATATTAAACTTGGTTCCCGTCCTCCTGATCCGCGAACTCCCGAATATACGGCGGTTTTGCCAACCGGAATCAATGACGAAATGCGTATTTTTGATCGTTTATTGCGGGACGGAACAGAGGGATATTCCGGTTTTGGGACAATGAATGTCAACAATCCCGATATGATTTTCACCGAAGACAAAGCGGATCGTATTTTTAACGTATCGACGAAACTAAAATGGACGGAAATTTTTGCAACGGGTTTGTCGCGGGCGGTACGCAATGCGGTTAATGTTGCGGGCGGATTAAATCCTGAACCAATTGAGAAGGAAAGCAATATTCAGACATTGGCAATACGAACGAAAAATTGGTTTATATCAAAGTATCCTTTATTGGGAGCGATAGCCGCTGCGTTCAAGATTATTGAGAAACCGGATATTTGTAATCGAATGGATATTCGTATTGCGGCGGTTTCATCTTTGTTACAGGAGATTTATATCAATCCGGCGGCTGGATTGAATGAGATGGAATATCGTTTTGTTATTGCCCACGAATTGCTTCATGCCGCGTTACGTCACGATGTGCGGCACCAATGGCGTAATGCTTATTTTTGGAATGTTGCCTGTGATTATGTCATCAACATCTGGCTTACGGAAATGGGGATCGGCAACCGTCCTAACAATGTGTTGTATGACGAACAACTCAAAGGTTTGTCCGCTGAATCGGTGTATGATATTATCGTAACTGACTTGCGTCGTCTTCGTAAACTTGCAACATTGCGCGGCGTCGGATTGGGTGATATTTTGTCGCAAGAAAAAGTACATTGGGACAGCGAAGCCGGAATTAATCTTGACAATTTTTATCGTCGTACTCTGGCGGAGGGACTTTATTATCATCAGGAACAAGGCAGAGGCGATTTGCCGCTGAGTCTTGTTGAGGAGATTCGTGCGCTTTTGCATCCGCCGATTCCTTGGGATGTGGAACTTGCCCGTTGGTTTGACGAATATTTTACGCCGATAGAAAAAAAGCGTTCTTATTCGCGTCCGTCGCGCCGTCAATCATCGACGCCGGATATTCCGCGGCCTTCATGGGTGATTTCAAAAGGGGCGTTGGATGGTCGGACATTTGGAGTTATTCTTGATACGTCGGGTTCAATGGGTCGGGCGTTATTGGCTTCGGCACTTGGGGCAATTGCCAGTTATTCGGCGGCGCGTGATGTTCCGGCGGTGAGAGTGATTTTTTGTGACGCAGCCGCTTATGATCAAGGTTACATGAAACCGGAAGATATTGCGGGTAATGTCAAAATACAAGGACGCGGCGGTACAATATTGCAACACGGTATTGATCTCCTTGACCAAGCGGAAGATTTTCCTAAAACGGCGCCGATACTCATGATCACCGACGGTTTTTGTGAACCGCGACTTACATTTTATGGTCGGGAACATGCCTACCTCATACCTGAAGGTAGAATATTACCCTTTCCGCCAAAAGGAAAAATATTCAGATTTCGTAACTAAAAACAGTCTCATTGGTAACTGTCTATTTTAATTTTTATTAGTCCTGCAAGGACGACACTTTATTAACCGTATGCTTTAGCATACGGATAGGGCAAACACACTACAAAGTCCCGCAGGGACGACACTTTATTGGATCAATGTATTCGATTACTGTTTGGAAATTTTTAATTGTCTGAACGAAGAGTTTTAAAATCAC
>JAIROD010000344.1 GCA_031257725.1 Planctomycetaceae bacterium
TTACAATGTTTGCACTCTTCACGGTTCGGCTTTACATTGGTCGAACTTCTTGTGGTGATTGCGATTATCGGCGTGTTAATCGCACTGCTGTTGCCCGCTGTTCAGGCAGCACGCGAGGCAGCGCGACGAATGCAGTGTACCAACCACCTGAAACAATTAGGAATTGCCCACCATAATTGTTTTGGTGTGATGGGAATCATTCCACCAGTGGGATTTGGAAATAGGGATGGTGGTCCGATGCCGCCGTTGCTTCCATTTCTTGAACAAAACTGGCGGTATGAGCAACTATGCAGTATCGGCTTTCCCAATAATAAAGGTGATTACGGTAAGGTTCCGGCGGTTTTGGGAAGAGTTAATATATTCCTCTGTCCATCCGACAGCATTGGAGATAATGGTCAAGACATGCAGGCATACATTGCCGGTAATGAGTGCCAACCCCACGAAACTGCGATATTAACACCATTGGGACTAACAGCAACAGAGGCTATCGCACAATACGGCAATGAAAAACTTACCTACTCCAGCTATGTTTTTTCGTTAGGTGATTTTGTAAGAGTTAGTCTCTACTATTATGGAGTAACCGAATCTCCAGGCACACTGGAGACAACCGGTTATAACGATTCGCGTACACCATACACAACTGTTAATACTAATACTATTGGCAATTGGAACACTTCCTGGCAAACGGCAAAAACTTTTGCAAGTATTAGCGACGGATTGAGCAATACAATATTTATGAGTGAACGCGGTATCCTTGATCCAAGTGTAAAAGGAACGATTCGCGGAAGTATAAAATCAAATATCGGCTCAATAAGCGGCGGCATCGTTTCAATGGCACCTCAAACGTGTCTCAATACATTGGGAACAGGTGGAATGTATGCTGTTACAGACATTGACTGTTATAATCGATATTATTTGAATCAGGGCAGTGGCGAGGATGATACGGGCGATCCCGATCAGTATCAGGCGAATTTTCCGTTTCTTGGTTCAACTCCAGCCTGTAGGTTCTCAACGATCCTTCCGCCCAATTCTCCTTCTTGTTTGGTCGCCCGAAGACATCAAGGCGGAGGGATGCTCTCTGCAAACTCATATCATCGCGGCGGTGTCAATGGTGTGATGGGAGATGGATCGGTTCGATTTTTTTCGGACAGTATTAACTATATCTCGCCCGGAACAAATATGGCAACAATTCAACCCGGTGATCCCGCCGCAGTTTCAGGAGTATCACCATTCGGTGTTTGGGGAGCGTTGGGGTCTATTAACGGCGGTGAAACAGCCTCAATACCGTAAGTGTCCGTTTTGAAACTAAAAATTCGGTGCGTTATACCGAAACGTTTTAAATGATAACCGGTGTAGACATTCCATTGGGGATGCCTACATTGGTTGTTGTTTAATATTTCTTTTTAATTTTTAACAACAAAAATGCCGAAAACGGCAGTCAAATTTATAATTATGAAAATGTTCAAACAAATATTGTTTTTGATTTCTTTGGTCTTGGTTGTTGGTTGTACGCGGGAACAGCGTCCCGAAGGAATACCAACTCTTTATCCCTGTATCATAACAATAACACAAGACGGTAAACCATTGGCAGGAGCAATGGTAACACTTTATACGGAATCGTCGGATGACCGCCGATGGTCGCCGGGCGGAACAACCAATCCGCAAGGAGCGGTTCAAATTAAAGTGTTAGGAAAATATTCCGGTGCACCGGTCGGAACCTATAAAGTTACCGTAGAAAAACAGGAAATAGAGAATGTTAATAGTAACAGTTACTACCATATTTCACTCATGGAAACTCAATACACTAAACTACAAGAAACTCCGCTAAAAATTGAAGTAACACCGCAAGGTGTAAATCAAACATTTGATGTGGGAAAACCGGTTCAAAAAAGAATCAGTGGTCTTATTAAAGTTACAGGCGACGGCAAATAATAATTACTGGGAAAAATATAATTTCCCATTTTATTTTCATCACCGAGAAATTTGTTTTCAGTCGATTGAAATCGAAAATTGTGTATAATTATTCAGTAGCGATCCTAATTATTTGCCTGATGATAAATAATAGGATCGCTACTGAATAATTACGAATAACTAATTTTTTGTTTCACTTTTTCACCCTTTTTAAGAAGGAGACATTCCCATGAAACGCCGTGATTTTTTGCAGGTAACAACAGCCACAACAATTTTGTCGGTTACCGGTTCCGCAGTTTGTGCCGAAAAACCAAAACCGAAACCAAAACTTCAATACAACTCAAACGGCAAATTCAAAATCGCTCAGTTTACGGATACACATTATCGTGTTAACCAAAAAGATATTGCTATTGAATCGGTGCATCTTATCGAGGAAACCCTCGATGCCGAAAAACCTCAACTTGCCGTTTATACCGGCGATATTGTCGCTAATAAAAAACATTTCGCCGGTAATATTACACAAGCTTGGGATGATATTCTTGCTCCTTGCATTGAACGTGAAATTCCTTACGCGGTTGTTTTCGGTAATCATGAAAACGATCACAGTGAAATGAAACGGCGTGAAATTGTTCATTATATTGCCCCCAAACCGTTCAATTTGACGCAACCGAGTCCGCCGTCTATCACAACCGGCGACACCGATTACGTTCTCGAAATTTTTGACGGCGATAAAATCGGCAATCTTATTTATTGTATTGATTCAGGCGATACCGGTTGTCCTTTTGGGTGTGAATACAATGCGCTGCGCAGCGACCACGTTCAATGGTATCGCGAACAAAGTAATGCTTACACAAAACAAAACGGCGGTAATCCGGTTCCGGCGTTGGCGTTTTTTCATATTCCGGTCAACGAATTTAGCGAAATGATCCATTTCAAAAAACGAGATCAAAACAAAACAATCATTCACGGTAAACGTCAAGAAGACGAATGTACCGGAGCAATTAACGGCGGCATGTTTCTGACAATGCGTGAATGTGGTGATACGATGGGAATTTTTGTCGGACACGATCATGTGAACGATTATATTGGAATGTGGTATGGTATCGTGTTGGCTTACGGACGCTGGTCAGGAACAAAAACAACTTACGGCAGTGACAAAATGATTCACGGCAGCCGTATCATTGAATTAACAAAAAACACCGGCCGATCCTTCAAAACATGGATACGGCAACGAGACGGAAAAATTATCGACGACATCAATGTTCCCAATGATTTAATAGCAAAAAAATAAGTTTGCTACCAATATGTCGTCCCTAACGGGACGGAATTTTTGTTCAATCGTTAACGGCGGGGTAAACCCCGCCGTTAACAATCTGTGATAAAATTCAGATTGACGGCGAGTGCAGGGATTGCTAAAATAACTCTTTCAAAATGCGCATCCACCTAAGTATTCGCCTCAATGGAAATACCAATTTTGTGTTCTCCGCATTATTGAGCGTTAACAAGATTAAGTTGACGTTTGTCATATTGTTGTTTCGTTTTTCATTTGTCACCCCTTACAAAATTAAGGAATCTCACTATGTTAGAATTTTTTTCTTCCAGTGTTCGAATCGTTAATTCCGAACGAGCCGCCCAAGAATGTATTGAAGTTGCATTTCCAAACGGTGTTTCGGAACATTGCCGAACCATCATCTTCAACGCAACCTTAGGGCATAAACTCGATAAAGTTGCCGCCGCTATTCACAAAATTATTCCCTCTGTGCCGGTGTTTGGCGCATCCGGTTGCGGAGTTACCGGACGTGAAGGCGTAGGAGAATCTATGAACGAGTTGGCAATCATGGCCGTCTGCGGTCCGGAAAATGAACTCGCCTCCTCCGCCGTTTCGGAAATCTATGGGCATAATTCTTATGAAAAAGGATTAGAATTAGCCCAACAACTCAAAAATCAAAATTCCGGAATCAATGTCGTTTATCTGCTTTGTTCGGGAATTGATATCGATAATGCCCTTGTTCTCAAGGCGTTCATTGATACTTTCGGCGAAGAATTGACCATCTTCGGCGGAACTTCTTCCGATAATATGCGCGGTGTACGTAGTTATCAATTTCATCATAACGTGTTGAGTGAACACGACGCATGGTCCGTCGGTTTTGCCGACCCAACCTTGAAAAATATCACCCGCGCTACACACGGTTTTACCGCTTACGGCGAACCAATGGTTGTTACCAAAGCGGAAGGAAATCGCATCTATGAATTGAACGGACGCGGGGCATGGTCGGAATACACCGGACGATTGTCCAAACCCGTCGATTCCACCTGCGGCGATACAATTCCGATTGGAGCGTTAGCCGAAGAATTAACGCCGGAACTCGCCGAAGAATACGGTAATCCACACATCTTACGGGTTATCACAAAACATGACGGCGAAATAATGTATTATCCGGTTACTGTTAAAGAAGGTTTACGGCTCTGGTTGACTTTACGCGATGAAAATCTGATCTTCTCCGAACAACAACGTTCTTTAGACTACTTAACGAAAAATCTCGCAAACGGTAAACCTGTTGCTGTATTTCAAACAGACTGCCTTGCTCGCGGACGTTTTCTTTTCAATCGTGTTGTCAAAGATGAAATTATCTCCATGATGCATAACGCCTTGTCGGTTGACGGCATCGTTCCGCCTTGGCTCGGCAACTACGGATTCGGAGAATATACCCGACTGGGCGGAAAAAATACTTACCATAATTATTCAACCGCCTTGTTGGTACTTTATCGTTGATGGGAATCTCTAATAATTCGGAATTTACTGAAAGTTAACGGCGTGGGCTTGCCCCGCGTTGTTAGACTCAACTCTAAAACACGGGGTAAACCCCGTCGTTAACTATTAATTAATGGGCAGAAAATAAAAAAATTGAATTATTAGAGATACCCAATTGGTTAATGAATCACATTGGTTAACGGCGGGGATTACCACGTTGTTAATAACCAAACAAAATTTTACTGAAATATTACAATTCATCTCATTCGTTGGCGACACGCCCCCCCAATCACAACCCACAAAATTCCTCAATTACAAACCCCTTTAACCCTCAAACCCTACGAGGTCAAATATGAAAGTTCTAGCAATTAATGGTAGTCCGAAGCCGAACGGAAATACCGCATTGGCATTGCAAACGTTACTTCAGGAAGTTCAAAATGAAGGTATTGAAACAGAGTTGGTTACCATCGGTAATAAAATTATTCATGGCTGTATTGGTTGTTTCCGGTGTGCGGAACAGAAAAACGGGCAATGTGTTTCGTTTGACGATTCGGTCAATGAGTTGTTGCCTAAAATGGCGGCGGCAGACGGTCTTGTGCTTGGTTCACCGGTTTATTTTTCCGGAATCAACGGAACAATAAAATCGTTTTTGGATCGGGCATTTTTTGTTTCTTGGGTCAACGGCGGTTTATTACGGCTTAAAATCGGAGCCTCCGTTGTTGCGGTACGTCGTTCCGGCGGAACAGCAGCCTTTGATCAATTGAATAAGTATTTTCAAATTTCCGAACTGATGACGGTCGGCTCATGTTACTGGAATGTGATTCACGGCTTCGATCCCGGTGAAATCAATCAGGATTTGGAAGGATTGCAAATTGTACGCACTTTAGGGCGAAATCTTGCGTGGCTGCTGAAACTTGTCGAACACGGCAAGGGTCATGTTGCGCTGCCCGTCACGGAAGAACCGGTCAAGACCAATTTTGTCCGATAACAAAAATATCGTAATATATCAGTGGAATTTTCAAAGCAAGTTTATACAAACCTTATTTTCACCTTATTTTTCAAACAAAACAACCTTAGTAGCCCAAAGGACTCCCTACAATCAACCTTATTACCT
>JAIROD010000347.1 GCA_031257725.1 Planctomycetaceae bacterium
GTTGAAACCGGCGGTTATTCACAGTAAACGCCTAGCGGCGTTGACCCGATGGCAGACGTTACTAGACCAACAATCCACTGAATAGTTAAAAAAATATTCCACTGATATATTACAAAAAAAGAAACAATAAGGTAATAAGGTTATTGGTTACATTGTCTTGTTGCACTAAGTTTTTTTTGTTAAATGTTTTTTTATTACAAAAATCGGGTTGGAAATAAGGTTAGGTTGTGGGAATCATTGCGGGGCAAACGCGGGGTAAACCCCGCCGTTAACAAACGAACAACAATTCCGTCCCTACGGGACAGAAACACAAATATTTGTCGTGATCAAATGAAGACGGCGCAGGGTATTGTTACGTTTTGTTTAGAAATTATCTTTATACCGTTTTGCGCGGTCAAGGAGTCCCTGATCTTTTGTTACAGCAATAACTTTATCCAATGCATTGCCGAATGTTTCCTTATCGGAACGCCGTAAATCAGTGTGGTGCGCCAGATCAAGAATGGAACGAATCACCGCATCCTGAAGTTCCGCATCGTCGAAATATTGCAACACGAATTTCAAGGAATCCGCATGACGAACCTGTCCGATACGTTGAATAATCAGACGTTTTTCATCAATACGAATCGCACAATCAAAACCTTTGGCAAGTAATGCGGCTTTTTCTTGGTCGTTAATTTTGATTTTAATCCGGTCATTCGGCAACGACACCACCCGCGCAAAACCACGAAGTGCGGCAATCCGGTCCGTATCGGAAAAATCTTTACTTTCCGCAACAAGAAGTAAATCGTCGGCAACTCGTCCGTCAGGCCAATTACACATCGCTCTCAACGCAGCAGCAGTTAATTCCGGCGTTGCAGACATTCCTGTATCAAGAGACCGTTTGAAGACACGGTTGGTAATTTCCTTAATCGATTTTTCATCGCCGATTCGACCAAGTAACGAAAACATTGCAACTTCATTCTTTTTCGTGCGTTTTTTCAGTACCGGTTCGGAATCGCCATTGACCAGTCGTGCAATAATTTGTTCCGCCTGATCACGTTGACCTCGATCCGTAATCAATTCCCAAACAATAATAAAATCGCCCACATCTTCTTTTGTTGCCAATTTTTCAACGATTCGGATTAACGCTAAACGGTTTGGAATGTCGGCGGCTTGGGCGCGTTCCAAAATAATCGGAAGATGCGAAGTGTTGTAACGCCGGCTTAAAATATCGGCAATCACTTCAAAGCGTCCGGAATCCTTTTCCGATTTGAGACGTTCAAGTAACGTTTCGTCAAAACCTTTATCTGTTATTTGTGACAAAATAGTTTTTGCCGGTTCTTTGTTGCCTCCGTCAAAAGCCAGATCAAGAAGAACCGGAATTTCCTGCGTTCCGCCGAGCGCACCGATTGCCAAAAGACCGGCGTTACGAAGTGATTCCTCACCGCTTTTCACCGCGTTGAGAGCATACGGAAGATATTGTTTATCTTTTCGCACCGTTAAAGCGGCAAGCGTTTGGACTTTTTCAACATCGCTGAGATTATCGTATTTCGTCATCCATGCCGTTACAACATTTTTGTCCGCATAAGGTAATCCTTGCGGCAATGCGGTTTCGTTAGCGGTTTTTGTGAAAAGATCACGGTCAGTGTTGAGTTGCGTCAAAGCGTCTTTGGCAAGTTGCGAGTCGTGTCTTTTTAACACTTCAACAGTTCGATTACCGTGCATATTAGCCAACGCTCTTGCCGTTTCGTCACGGATACGAATATTTTCATGATTAAGAAACTTTTCAAGATGCGGCGCCCAGACGCTGCCGCCGAGAATTCCAAATTGGCGAATCAGCCAAACTTTGGCTTCAACCGGAGTATCTTCAACCTCAATCACATAAAGCATTTCTTCACATGCTATTCGGCTGAGTTGCGAATTAACACCAAGAGACCGGCAATAATTTTGCCAATCCTGTTGTGCCTTTTCACGTTCCTGAAGATTTTCCGAGCCTAACTGACTGACCGGAGGCATGGTCTGTTTTGTTATTTCCGCAGCAAAAAGTACGGAAACCATCATCGCGGTTAACGCGAACACTGTTAAAAATCGAGTCGTTTTCATTGTTTGTTTTGGGGGGTTAAGTTTTTAGAAATAGTAATCTATCAACGGAATTATTGTCTTTGACATAAGTTCTTAGGTAATAACCAGTTAAAAAGATATGTCCTTTCAAAGTTTAATGCGTTAAATTTGATGTAAACAGACGATAAATTCATTGATAAATGACGTTTTTAGAAGTTGTCATAATATAGCAGAAGATGAAACCAATTTCAAGGGGGCACCATAATATATTCTTCACCTTTTAAAATTCGGTTTTTATTTTAAATGATGAAACTTTTAAACACGACAATGTTCTATCTTCCTTTCAATCCTACTTGACGTGAAATTTGATTTTTTGTAATATATCAGTGAAATATTTTTTTTAACTATTCAGTCGTTTACTCCGAATGACCACCCCTAGCCCCTCCGAAGGAGGGGAATCATTCCCCTCCTTCGGAGGGGCTAGGGGTGGTAAAAAAATAAACTTCAATCTCCGAAAAATTCCACTGATATATTACGATTTTTTATATGCTTTGATTATCGTTTGTGATATTAGTTGCCGTACTATATTCTTCACACTTTAAAATTCGGTTTTGTAGAGACGCAATGCATTGCGTCTCTACTTGCCCCGCGTTGTTAGACTTAACCCAAAAAACACGGGGTAAACCCCGTCGTTAACTATTAACAGGGAATCTCTCCTCATTCAGAATTTACCAAACGTTAACGGCGCGGGCTTGCCCCGCGTTGTTAGACTTAACCCTAAAACACGGGGTAAACCCCGTCGTTAACAAATGGGCAGAAAATAAAAAAGAAAAAGGTCTGGTCTTCATGAGAATTTTGATTGTTAATCCACCTCATTTAGCAATTGGTAGTCGTTTGGCGGGTGAACATTTACCTCCGTTGGGGTTGTTGTGTATTGCAGGACCCTTGATTGATGCGGGATATAATGTTCAACTACTGGATGCGGATTATTGTAATTTGCGTATCGACAAAATTGTTTCAGAAATTATTCTTCAAAACCCTGATCTTCTCCTGCTTGGTCATTCCGGTTCAACTTCCGCACAACCCGTTATCAACGAAATCACCAAAGCAGTCCGCGAAAAAAATCTCTCAATAAAAATAATCATCGGCGGCGTTTTTCCAACATTTCATTGGTATGAAATCTTGCGTAACCATCCACAAATTGATTACATTGTTTGCGGTGAAGGCGAGTCCACTTGTTTGAACTTAATCACCGCACTCCAACATCAACAATCACCGGAAAAAATTCGCGGAATCGCTTACCGTTCAAACGGAACACCCATCCGAACTCCGCCGGCTGAATTAATCGCCAATCTTGACGAATATCGTATTGCATGGGAATTGATGGAGAATTATCATTACACTTATTGGGGACAACGTAAAGCGGCTGTTGTTCAGTTTTCGAGAGGTTGTCCCTATCCGTGTGTTTATTGCGGTCAAAGTTTATTCTGGCAAAAATGGCGGCATCGGAATCCGCAATTATTTGCTGATGAATTGGAAATGTTGTACAAAAAATATGGTGTTGAAGTTTTTAATTTTGCCGACGAAAATATGTCTTCCAACGCTGAAGTCTGGAAAGAATTTCTTGAAACCTTGATCGCAAAAAATTTACCGTTGATTTTGGTGGGTTCTATCAGAGCGGATAATATTGTCCGGGATGCAGACTTTTTGAATCTGTACAAAAAAGCAGGATTTGAACGTTTTTTATTGGGTATTGAAAATTATGACGAGTCGATTGTCAAAAAAATCAATAAAGCGGGAACTGTTACCAAAGACAGAGAAGCAATTCAATTGTTACGAAAACATGGTATTTTGTCGATGGCAACTTATGTGATTGGTTTTGGAGACGAGACGATTGCCGATTTTTACCGGAGTCTGAAACAACTTATATTGTATGATCCTGATCAAATTCAACTACTTTTCGTAACTCCCCACCGTTGGACTCCGTTATTTGAAGAAATCAAACACAAGGAAATTATTTTGACGGATCAACGTCAATGGGATTACAAACATCAGGTGCTTGCCAATCGGCATCTTCCGGCATGGCTTATTTTTTTATGTTCAAAATTAATCGAGGTAACAATGCAGGCACGACCCAAAGCGTTGTATCGTTTATTATTTCAACAAGACGCAAGGTTGCGGGATGCGATGAAATGGTACACGCGAATCGGAAAGAGAGTTTGGTTTTCGGAATGGTATCAATTCTTTTTCGTGACAAAATTGACCAAAGAAAAAATTACGTTAGCGGATTTCTGGGCGGAACCGGAATCGCAAAACGAAACTCTTCCCATCTTGCATGAAAATTAAAAATTAAATTTGAATATTTTTTTCAACAGAATTAATAAAATTAACAAAATTTGCAGAATTGACAAATTAGAAAATTAGGTAATATATCAGTGGAATTTTCATGTAACTGTCCATTTTAAACACGAAATACACGAAATTTCACGAAACACACAAAAATTATACGAAAAGGACAACAAAAATCTTTTTTGTATTTTTCTTGTTATTTCGTAATATATCAGTGGAATATTTTTTTTAGTAATATATCAGCCGAATTTGCTAAAAAGAATAATAATTGTTTCAACTAACCTTATTTTTACCTTATTTTCCTAAACGAAACAACTTTAGTAGCAATGATTCCTACAAAAGACAAACCTTATTACCTTATTTTGATATTGTACGATTTGTATTGCACGCATTTTTGTATTAATCTTTTCTTGAGAAAATGGGATTTACTAATAAGGTAATAAGGTTAGTTGTTGTTTTACCTTGTTGCTGCTAAGGTTTTTTTGGTGAATGGTTTTGTTAAAAAAATAAGGTGAAAATAAGGTTTATTGAAACAGTATTCGAAAATTCCACTGAATAATTACTTTTTTTAACTATTCAGTCGTTTCCTCCGAATGACCACCCCTAGCCCCTCCGAAGGAGGGGAATGATTCCCCTCCTTCGGAAGGGCAGGGGTGGTAAAAAATAAACTTCAATCTCCGAAAAATTCCACTGATATATTACGTTATTTCTTGTATTTCGTGTTCAAAAATAAGTTTTTAGAAATGACCAGTTGTCAATATAAAAATTACAAAAATGTTTGATGCCTCTTTACCGCCGAAAATTTCGCGATATTATTGTATTAAGAGATATATTGATTTTATTCTTGTATTTTTTATTGCGTTGGTGCTTGCTCCTTTGATTTTATTTTTTGTCTTGCTTGTTTTCTTGACATCGCGGGGACCAATTTTTTATTCGCAGATTCGTTGCGGCAAAAACGGCAAACCGTTTAAAATGTACAAAATTCGTTCCATGATTGTCGGCGCGGAGACGGATGGTATTACGTGGGCGCAAGATGATGATCAACGTGTTACGAAAGTCGGTCAGGTTATGCGGAAATTGCATATTGACGAACTGGTGCAACTTTATAACGTTTTACGCGGTGAAATGGCTTTAGTGGGACCGCGACCGGAACGTCCGGAATTTGTTGAGGTGTTACGGGAGCGGGTTCCTTGTTATGAATATAGAATGCTTGTGTTGCCGGGTATGTCGGGATTGTCGCAACTCAATTATTCGGCAGATACCGGTTTGGAGGATGTTCATCGTAAACTGATTCTTGATATGGAATATATTGAAGATGCTTCGTTTGGTCTTGATATGCGAATGCTTGCGGGAACATTTTTGCAATTTCTTTGTACAAAATTTTCAAAATCGTTACCGTTAAAAATATTCGGAGTTTACCGAACCGCAGAAACCTCACACTGGGTCAACCGAATCGGATTACTCAATCAACACCAACCAATAATTCTACCTCAACAAAATAACAAAAAATTAAAATAAAAATAAACGGTTGCCATGAGAGGTATAAATTGATTCCAATCGAAAATTTTTCAAGAAATCTGTTCCGCCCAAGGGGAATCGGGCATGAGTTCAAGAAAGATACGGAGATGTTCGTTGGCTTCTTCGGTAAGACCAACCCTTTTAAGTAACATTCCAAGATGAAACCGGACTTCGGCGTAATCAGGATGATATTTTAACGCTCCACGAAATGCGGCGGCGGCAAGTTCGTTGTTGCCGAGTTCTGCCAAAACACAACCAAGATTCGCACGCGCTTCGACAAATGTTTCATCAAGTTCAATCGCCATAAAATATCGTTCACGCGCCGCCGTTAAATCGCCAAGCCGATACAAAATTTCTGCGATCTGAAAATGAATTTGCGGATTCGGATTTCCGGCAGCCAAAGCCGCACGGTAAAGATCAACCGCTCCTTGTAAATTCCCCGCCGATTCCAACAACCATGCCGTTTCATAAATCGTTTCGAAATTGTTTGGTTCGGGGGCAGGTTCCAAAACCGATTCGAGAATTTCCAACGGTTCACGGCATGGAACAGGAACCGGTTCGTTTTCAACAAAGAATGAAAAATAACATTGACCATCCTGATTGATAAGACCTTGTTCCGTAACCAACAGAACATTCCGACCGTTAACCTGAACATCAACCTGCCGTCCTGTCGGAAAATTCCGCTTGATTTTTCGTAACCGATCTATTGCCGTGTTGGTCGGCAATCCGGCATCGAACATATTCCGAACAATTTTTAACGGTAAAATACTTTCAACATCAAAATAAGGCAATCGATGAACCTGCCGAACCGGAACAATCAGCTGTTGCTTTTGAAGTTGACGAATCACCGAAATCGGCACTCCGGTTAATTCCGCAAGCATCGACGGTGTATAACACGTTTTCGGTAGTGGGGGTATTTTTGATATTTCCGATACTTTTGATACTTTTGATATTTTTGATATTTTTGATACTTCTGATATTTTTGATAAATGGTCGTTTTTTTGACTGTTACCGTACTGATCCCAAAAAAAAGTTTCTGAAACTATTTCAAGTGAACCGGATTCGAAAGCGTCGCGTGTTGCGGCATCGAGTTGATCGTTCCAGATGTCCCAGTTTTGAGCCAGAATATCGCCTTCGCCCACCACCACCACCTGTACTTTCGGCGTTAATTTTTGTGCAACTTTACCGCCATACCGCCGCACCGTCTCCGCCGCCTCTTTACGATTCGCCGCCGCCAGTTTACCAAGAAAATAAATCGTTTTACCGTCCATATTTATATTTTAAGCGTAAAAAAATAAGTCAATTCGCAAACACCGCCGGTAACTTCTAAAAATCTGTTTTTAAACAGAATTTACCGAAAGTTAACGGTGCGGGCTTGCCCCGCGTTGTTAGACTTAATTCCAAAACACGGGGTGAATCCCGTCGTTTAACTATTAACTATTAATATTAATTAATCGTATCTATTCAGTAGATGTATTATCAGGAAATATTCACCAGGTAGGCGACCTTTCGCCGAAAGGTCGCGTCGGCGATAGCCGACTTGTCCCTGTGTTCGTCGGCGAGTACGCCGAGCGATGTTTTAACAAATAGCGAAACATCGCCTACCAAAACGATAATCTACTGAATAGTTACAAATTTTGTTATTTTTTCAAAAGTTAGTTAACCGAACCTTTGGTTCGTATATTTATAGCCTACCGGTAACATTGGTTACTCGACCCTTTGGGTCGTATATTGAGGCATTAAAATTCCGATGTTCCTATTCGACCCACAGGGTCGGATAATGGGTATTGTTCTTATTGTGCTATAAATATACGAACCAAAGGTTCGGGTGACCAAGTTTTCACAAAAATAAAATTTTTTACATGAATCACTTGACGAGTATAACAATCCAGTGAAATAAATTAAACACTTTACAATTATTAGACTGATGACAAAACGTCCAACTCCGCCGCCGGAAAATAATCCGTTCTACCCAGAACCCATTCCGAATAATCCAGTATCTCAACCGCAACCATCTCCGGTTCAGCCTATCGTTCCACCGCAACCGTCTCCGGTAATCCCGCCGTCACCGCTGATCAATCCTATTCCACTGCAACCGTCTCCGGTGAAGCCGAGTTATATTGGAAAACCGGTAGTTGATATTTTTGAAGCGGTGAAGCACGAAGATCTGCCAATGGTCGAATCAAGCATTAATTGCGGCTTCTTAATCCCAATGGTCAAACGAGTTGATCGTGAACGTAGAACACCACTTCATTGGGCAGCTGCGAAAAACTCCAATGTAGAAATTGTCAAATATCTGGTTAAACACGGGGCAAATCTAAAAGCAAAAGACCGCAATGGCATGACTCCGCTTCATTTAGCGATTGAGGAAAATGCCAATGTAGAAATTGTCAAATATCTGATTGAACATGGGGCAAATCTAAAAGCAAAAGACAACGTTGTCAGGACTCCGCTTCATTTAGCGATTGAGAAAAATGCCAATGTAGAAATTGTCAAATATCTGGTTAAACACGGGGCAAATCTAAAAGCAAAAGACCGCAATGGCATGACTCCGCTTCATTTAGCGGTTGAGAAAAATTCCAATGTAGAAGTTGTCAAATATCTGGTTGAACAAGGAGCGGATCAAAAAGCAAAAGACTGTAATGGCATGACTCCGCTTCATTTAGCGGCTGCGAGAAATCCCAATGTAGAAGTTGTCAAATATCTGATTGAACAAGGGGCAAAGGTCAACACAGAAGATCACAATGGATGGAAGTATGTTCCGGCAAATCAGCGTTTATTGACAGTTGTCAACGCAAAAGATAACAATGGCAGGACTCCGCTTCATTATGCGGTTGAGAAAAATTCCAATGTAGAAGTTGTCAAACATCTGATTTCGCAAGGAGCATCTGTCAACGTAAAAGCCAACAATAACTGGACTCCGGTTTATTTGGCAGAACAATTGCATGCCGATCAAGTGTACCAATATCTTGTCGCGCAAGGGGCAGATGTCAACCTAAAAGAGAAGGGGGATAAGGAGACGGAAATGGCGACAAAGGCGGCTGAAAATGCGATGGTGACTGGTTTCTTGATTGGCACGGTGATTATTGTGGCGATTGGCGCGACGATTGGCATAAGGGAAGATATGGGTGTGGAAATTGGTGTCGGGGTGATTGATGCGTGGTTACGTCCGGCGACTGCTGTGGTGATTGGGGTATTAATGGCATTATTGGTGTTAGGGATGGTCATAAATCTTGTCGTGTGGGTTGCCAGCATTATTTGTTGGTTGATGTCGCGATAGGCGTGATTTTATTTGTTTGTAACTATTCAGTCGATTGGTTAGCGGCGGAGTTTACTCCGCATTTGGGGTTTTGTTTTTATCAACAGATTTTTATCAATAGATTGTACAGATTATTTATTTCAAAAACCGAAGCAAAGTCGGCTATCGCCAACACAGCGTTTCGGCGAAACGTTGCCTACCTCATGTTGACCAACTTTTAACAAACATTCTACAGAATAATTACGATGAATTTTGGAAATACTTTGATAGATCGTGCGTAACAGGAGTAAATCACGATCCTGCTACAAATAAATTAAACACTTTACAATTATTACACAGATGAAAAAAACTCCAACTCCGCCGCCGGAAAATAATCCGTTTTATCCAAAACCTATTACGGACGATCCTGTAACAACAACCAAGCCGTCTCCGGTGATACAATCATTACCGAATTATATTGGAAAGCCGAATGTTGATATTTTTGAAGCGGTTAAGCACGAAGACATGGCAATGGTCAAACAATTATTCCAACTCCAAAACACAAAACCATGGTTAGACCTCATCAATACAAAAGATAGTGGAGGTAAAACTCCGCTTCATTGTGTGGCGCGCAATAATTCCAATGTAGAAGTGTTACAATATCTTATTTGGCAAGGGGCAGAGGTCAACGCAAAAGATAATGTCGGCTGGACTCCGCTTCATTCTGCGGCGTTCTATAATTCCAATGTAGAAGTGTTGCAATATCTTATTTCGCAAGGGATAGATGTCAACGCAAAAGATATATGCGGCATGACTCCGCTTCATGCGGCGGCAAGCAGTAATTCCAATGTAGAAGTGTTACAATATCTTGTCTCGAAAGGGGCAGAGGTCAACGCAAAAGATAAATACGGCGGCAGGACTCCGCTTCATTTAGCGGCGTTCTATAATCGCAATGTAGAAGTGTTACAATATCTTATTTCGCAAGGGATAGATGTCAACGCAAAAGATAATGACGGCAAGACTCCGCTCAATTTGGCAAATACTGATGAAAAGAAAAAAATTCTTCGGGATGCAGGCGGAAGGTAATTTATTTTTTAACATGAAATACACAAAAAAATTTTTTGTGTATTATCGATTCATTGATTATTAATGTTCGTGTATTTGTGCGTTTCGTGTTAAAATAAAAAACTTTTTACAACAATAACAAATATGAACAACAAACAACAGAAAAATTTCGTACAGATTATTTTTGGAACCATGCTTTATTGCGCGAGTTTATTTTTTTACACAATTTTTTGGCTGATTGCTTTGGTTATCGGCAGATTGTTTACGGTGTGTTGCATCGCTCTTTTGTTGGGTGCATGTTTTTGGTACGAGTCATTGGGATTGCCGTTGCCCAAAGATTTCGGAGCATACTCGGTAATCGGCAGCGTCGTGTTCGGAATTATGCTCAGTGTCTGCATCAAAATCTGGGTAATATATTTTGTTACAGACCAATTAGAACGTTGGAAACGTTATTTGACGAATAACGCTTCCCATACGTACATGCCCGAACCCGATAATTCCGATTTTGATTTTGACATCAATGAAATTTTGGATACACCCAACATGGAAGACGTCAAAGTCAAAGATTGGAACGCCGCGAACGAAGTTCTCTTTCTTTATTATCTTCAATATAAAGATCAATTGGAAAGTTTGACGGAACCGCAACGGGTTTTCTTTTGGGTTAATGATTTTTGCAACAGAATCCTTCCAACCGGATTAAATCGCGGCGGGTTCCTACATTTTTTTAGTGAAGAGTGCGGTAATAACGCTCACGAAACCGTTTTTGCATTACAAAAAATCGGAGCCGAAAAAACCGCCGACCTTTTGCAAGAGTGTATCGAACAATTCCCAACATACCATGTTCCAAAAGATCGTGCGGAAAGATTGAACCTGATAACCAATCCCGACAATCCTAATGCAGAAAAAATCTGGAATAAATGTACCAAAAAATATTTGGCAGGACTTTATAAAACAGAAAACATCCATACGCTTTGTTTGGAATATGTCCGCCAACACAAAGAAGATTTTCGTTCTTAACTACTAAGGCATCGACCAATGACGTATATTCTCCGTCGTTGTTTGCGCCGCATCGTATTTGAGACGTAACGGAATCGGAGGGGATTTATTGGGAACCGGCAATTGCTGTAACGATGCTTTAACCTTATTTTTATTCTTCTGTTTTTTACTCATACCGTTCCGTCCGGTGAAAT
>JAIROD010000352.1 GCA_031257725.1 Planctomycetaceae bacterium
AATGAGTTTCACAGTTTACATGGAACAACGTAAATTGTCAACAGGATTTTTTCTTGTTGAAGGAAATTTTTTGATCTTTTCGGAATTAGCGGAAAGGCATGAAGTGGGCATCTCTCATCATTCAATTTTTTATTTTCAACCTATAAATTAATAAATTAAGTAATATATCAGTGAAATATTTTTTTTAACTATTCAGTTGTTTCCTCCGAATGCCCCCCCCTAGCCCCTCCGAAGGAGGGGAATCATTCCCCTCCTTCGGA
This sequence comes from Planctomycetaceae bacterium, assembly GCA_031257725.1. GTDB lineage: Bacteria > Planctomycetota > Planctomycetia > Pirellulales > Thermoguttaceae > WRKP01. The sequence continues at coordinate 261 of JAIROD010000352.1, forward strand.
GGGGCAGGGGTGGTAAAAAATAAACTTCAATCTCCGAAAAATTCCACTGATATATTACTAAATTAATAAATTAATAGATCATGTTACGCATTCGGCGACTCCCTATAACAACCGAACACCCCCTTTAGGGGTTGCACCAAAGCGGTATGGAAACGTAACTGTCTATTTTAATTTTTATTAGTCCTGCAAGGACTATTGAGTAAAATACTTTATTAACCGTATGCTTTAGCTTACGGCAACAACTCGCCACACCTTAAGTCCCGCAGGGACGACACTTTTAAAATGTTGTCCGAACGATGAATGAGGTGACTATGGTGATTTTAAAACTCTTCGTTCAGACAATTAAAAATTTCCAAACAGGAATCGAATACATCTATCCAATAAAGTGTCGTCCTTGCAGGACTAATAAAAATTAAAATAGACAGTTACGTGTTTTTGGGGTTAAGTTTAACAACGCGTGGCAAGCCCACGCCTTTAGCTTTCAGTAAATTCTGAATTATTAGAGATTCTCAATTGTAATTTCAGACACGTTTTTCGGCGATACCGAAAGTGAAATTTTCAAATTTGACCAAAACTTTACCGTTTTCGATTTTGACTTCCAACGAATCGAGATCGCGTGGTGAAACACCGTCAAGTCGTTTGCCGTCGAGACTGAAATGGGCGGCGTGACAGGGACAATAGAACATTTCCTCTTCATTTCCGGTTTGCGGATTTTTTTTCGTACCGATTTGAATCATACAACCGGCATGAGGGCAGAGCGAATGGAACGCACTCACCCGCTCTCCAACTTTCCGCACAAAAAGAGAACCGATTTTTTGATTCGGTAATGTTGTCCATGCGTCGCGTTTATTGTCAACGATTGCGAATTTTTGTGGTTTTTCAGTGAGAGTTTCGACGGTAGTGAGCGGATAAAACCGACCGGCTTGACTTTCCTGAAACACCGGAGTCAGAACCATTCGAGTTCCGGCACAAATCGGCGTTCCCACAGCACAAATACCCAAACCGGAAGCAACCGCCGCCTTGATAAAATCACGCCGGTTGTTATTTTTATTATTTTTTGTTTTGATATTTTGGGCGTTTGTTTCGGTGTTCTCCGAAACGACCTCAATATTTTCACCCGATACAATAACACGATTTTTTTTAGACATGAAATTTTTTTCCTTTTAAAGATTAAAGTAAACAAAAATAATCTAACGCATCAAAAATCTAGAACGTCAACGTCGAAATATCATAATATACTTTTTTTACTTAAAAATTCGGTTTTTGTTTTTTGACAGGAGAGATCGATTTTGACGGGATAAACATGATTTACAGGACTTTTAAATAAGAGACTCATCGCCTTTTATTCTTAACAAAACCGAATTTTAAAGTGAGAAAAGTATATGACTGTTTATTTTACCGTTTCCAGACAAAAAAACAAGTCTTTGATTCTCAATTGTTGCTATACAGTAAACGCCTAACGGCGTGGTTCACCCCGCGTTTGCCTCTGTAACCTTATTTTCAACCTGATTTTCCAAACTAAACAACCTTAGTAGCAAAAAAAATAACAAAAAATCGAACCTTATTACCTCATTTTGATAATCAATAAGGTAATAAGGTTTTTTTGGTTATGTTGACTTTGCCGCGACACCGCAATGGAGTAAAAAACAATAAACAGTTACGTTAAAAATAGATAACGGCAGCCGCAATGGCTAACCATATCGCCATAGATATTACATTAAAAAGTATGTAAACGGCGATATTCAATAATAGGGAATGCCAAAATGGTTTGCGCCAAGTTCTGAATCCGTAAACGGAAAGTTTGTACGCGATATAGCCGTGTAACAACAACATGACCGGTAACAAAATAAAAAGTGAAACAAAACCAAATCCGCAATTCCAAACAAACGGTTGATAATTTTGTACCACAAAAACGACAACTTCTTTCCACAAAAAGAAAAGCAATCCCGGATAAAAAAAGAAAACAGTAAGAACCGATAAAATTATTTCCCAGTACCGTTTAATTCGTGCAGCAAACGATAGGCAAATAAGAATCATAATTTGACTGAGAAAAACCGAACCAAATGGAATAAGTAACAAAATATAAGGAACCGGTCCGATAAGTTGAGCGAAAGCAATAACCGGTAAGAAAATAGAATTCCAAAAAATCGACCAAATACAAACAAACGCCCAATAACCATGAACCTGTTGTCGGGGCGAAAGGGGAACAATGCCTAAAAGCTCGTCAATATATCGACTTCTTATTATTGATGAAAAAGTAGAAACACTAAGCAGAATACTACTCACTGACATGCCGGCAGGAATTACGTAAAACTGAAGTGCTAGTTCTTTAGGAGATAAATTTTCCGGTATGTTGTAAAAAAAGACAACATAACCAACAATGGTAGCCAACCAAAAACTTAGGACAATTGATTCAAAACTTGACCTGCTTATTTCACAACGCAATTCACACAACGTAATCGGATTAATCCAATCGTCCCACGAATCAAGCCAATTCATCAATTTTCGCAACATCATTGTTTGTAGTTTGGGAATCTCTCTTCATTCATAATTTACCGAAAGTTAACGGTGTGGGCTTGCCCCGCGTTGTTCGGCTTAACAAAAAACACGGGGTACCCCCGACGTTAACTATTAACTATTAACCACTAATTAATAGGTTGAAAATAAAAACATTAGGAACAGAAGGGATATGGGGGAGATACGAGTTGAAGTTCTTCGAGTTTTATTTTCCGCCGAGTTTGTTACGCAAATATTTTGCTCTTGCAATATCACGTTCTGTCTGAGAAAGTTCACCGCCGTTATGTTTTTGGAGGTGGGCCGGTTGGGTGTTCAGAAAAAGGTTGTTGACCACCGGAATGTCCGGCTCGTCAAGCAATCCCATGTTAATACCCAACCGAAGACTCGAAAGATGATGCATCGTCTCAATACTGGAAATGGTTCTCGCCGTTTTAAGCAACCCCATCGCACGACTACAACGATCCAGAATAATCTCATGCCGTTCATTCAACAAAAATTCACGGGCTTGCCGTTCATAAGCAACAATTTGCGGCACAATATTACGTACCTTTTCAATTAATTCCATTTCCGTCCGTCCCAAAGTTGCCTGATTACTGATCTGGTAAAAATCTCCCACCGGTTGAGAACCTTCTCCATAAATCCCCCGAACCGCAAGATTGACCTTTTGGAGTGAACGAAAAACCTTGTCAATCTCCTTTGAAACAACCAACGCCGGTAAATGAAGCATCACACTAACCCGCATTCCTGTTCCAATATTCGTTGGACATGCCGTCAAATAACCGTATTTATCATGAAAAGCATATTGTAACTTTCCCTCCAACTTGTCGTCCACCTCGTTAATCCGGCTCCAGATTTTTTCAGGATCAAAACCGCTCGTCATCCCGTGAATCCGTAAATGATCTTCTTCGTTGACCATAATACAGAATTGCTCATTCCGGTCAATCAACGCCGCACGTGCACCTTCCGTCTCAACCAGTTCACGACTGACTAATTGACGCTCCCAAAGATAGGTACGATCCAGCGAATCCAATAATTCAAAATCAACAAAATATAAATTGTCTTTTTTAAAAATCTCCAATGAAGCATTTTGAACCGCATCCCGAATAGATCGCCGATCTTGTTCGGTTGCCCGTGTTATAAACGGATAACCGGAAAGATTCCGTGCCAATCGGATTCGGCTGGAAATTACAATGTCATTTTCCGGTCCTTCACCCAATAACCATTCGCTCAACTGTGAAAGCATTCCGTCAATTTTCATTCCGTTTCAATCTCCTTTATCTGGTCACGAAGTTGCGATGCCCGTTCATATTCTTCAAGTTGTATTGCATCATTCAAATCACGGCGAAGTTTAATAAGAAACGTCCGGCGGCTTGAATCGTTTCCGCTGCGTTTGGGAACTTTACCCACATGCTCCTGAACTCCGTGAATATTAAAAATCAACGCATCCAGCTGTTTGGAAAAACAATCGTAATCATTCGGACAGCCCAAACGTCCGCGACTCCGAAAATCATAGAAACTAATTCCGCAAACCGGACAGGTTTGTTGATCGAGTTCCTTCAATTCCGCCGCCATTTTGTTTGCGGACATCTGCTTCGCCATTCCCTGAGACAATGTTGTTGTCAAACTGGAAGATGCCTCATTTTGTTCCGAAGAATTGTTTAGATATTCCCGTGCATGTTCTTCGCAGAGATGATGTTCCAACGGTTTCGGACCCGTCAACTCCGTAATATGAAAGGTTGCCGCTTTTTCACATTTTTGACATTTCATCGTTTTGCTAAACCTTCTCCCATTCGTCTGTCAACGGCAGGGCTTACTCCGCATTTTCTGTATGAAATCGAACAACGCAGGGCAAGTCCATATCGTTAACTATCCGTGAATTTTAAATTATTAGAGGTTTTCCATTCACACTCCGCTATAATTTACACCCAAATCGTCATTCCGGCAACTACCGGTTATCTACTGTCAACGGGTAAAAATTGGTCATTATTCATCGGCAATAACGAAAATGTATGGCAATTGTCCTCATAACCTTATTTCTAACCTGATTTTTTAACAAAAACGTAATATATCAGTGGAATTTTTCGGAGATTGAAGTTTATTTTTTACCACCCCTGCCCCTCCGAAGGAGGGGAATCATTCCCCTCCTTCGGAGGGGCTAGGGGTGGTCATTCGGAG
>JAIROD010000398.1 GCA_031257725.1 Planctomycetaceae bacterium
GAACGCGCCGTTTCGACCATTAAAATATGTTCGTTAGGCAATTGACAAATCGAACGGCGAAGATCAAAATTCCGGTCAAGCAAGCCGCCCAATTGTTCCGGCTTTTTATCAAACAATAATTCCCGCGCCTGACCGGTTAAATCGGCAAAAGTCCGCATCGCATTGACCACCGCCGCTTCACCCTGATCATAACGAAAACGTAAATTGTTATGAAAAATCTCTGTCGGTTCGCCAAACTCTGTTGAATAGGAAAGATAAAGCGGTGGAAGCAACGCGGTTGGTATGATTTCATATTCGCCGCGAACAAAACCGTCTTCTGTTTTCATCACTTCTTTGGCAAAGTTCATATAAACACAACCTTCATAAACCTGAGCAACCCGATCCTGAAGACCTGCCATAATACCAAGTTGATCACGCTCAATCGACAACACCAACGAAGGTAAAATCTGTTTCGGAATAACAATGCCGTAAAAATCCATCAACGCCCGTAATGTCGCAACAACAATCGCACTGGAACCCGCCATACCAACCTGACGCGGAATTGTCGTTTCATAACGAATAGAAAAATTCCGGTCGTGTAACGACAAACCGCGTTGCGTACAATATTCGGCAAAACCATTGATAGCGGCTTTGACAAGCCGGATGCCGCCGTAATAACCGTGTAATTGAACATCTTGGGTCAATTCATGAATCGAATGGAAAAGACTTTCATCGTTGGGACTCGGAACAATTTCAAGACGATCCCATTCATACAATGTGACCTGAGCCCAAAAATTTTTAACAATCACCGCAATTGTTTTACCATAATAACCGTCCGACGGATTGCCAATCAATCCGGCACGGGCATAAGCACGTTGACGTATGATTTCCATAGAATTAAAAAACAAAATTAATAACTATAAAGGAACAGAATTTATGTGTACCAAAAACAATGTTGATTTTTTGCGCTACTAAAGTTTTTTTTGTTAAATGGTTTTGTTAGAAAATCAGGTTGAAAATAAGGTTTGGTTAAAACGACAATTGCAAAACTTCACTGATCTATTACCCCAAACGTGATTGTTTCCGGCGGGGTTACCCCGTGATTGTTAACGACGGGGTTTACCCCGTGATTGTTAACGACGGGGTTTACCCCGTGTTGTTGGGTAAATTCTGAATGGTGAGAGATTCCCCGTATTTTAGGGGCATTAGGAACGATGGGGATAATGTGGGACAATTGGTCTTAAAAGATTCGTCTTAAGGATTAGTGGTCTCATTGGTTTCGTCTGATGTTTCTGATGTTTCCTCCGACGTGTTGTTATTTTCTGTTGCGTTTTCATCTTTGGGAATTCTTTTAACGGCAACCAACGTATCATCGGCATCGAGATTCATCAGACGAACACCTTGCGTGTTACGCCCCATCACCCGAATGTCCGCAACCGCAATCCGTTGAATTTGTCCTTTGGCTGTAATCATCATCACTTCGTCATCATCCCGAACCCTCGTAACACTAATCACCAGACCATTCCGTGTTGAAGTCTTGATGTCCTTCAACCCTAAACCGCCTCGATGTTTTGTGGTATAACGTAAATTAGAATTCAGATCGTCATTGTCGGCGTTTTCCGTTTCCGCATTATCACTGTCTGCGTTATCACCGTCTGTGTTATCACGATCTGTATTATTACTGTCCAAGTTTTCTGTTTCGGAATCGTTTGATAAAACCTCGTCTCTTGACGGTTCATCAGCAGTTGATACCGAATCGTCCGTGTTTTCGTCATCCGATATATTGGGGTCTTGGGGCGGTTCCGCTTCAGGCGCGCCGTTGGGACCAATCGGAGTTCGTTTACCGTAACCGTTAGCACACGCTGTCAGAAGCGTCATATCCGGCGACGCAACAATCATACCGACCGCCGAATCGTCTTTTCGTAACCGTATTCCCTTCACTCCGCTTGCCGCACGTCCCATCGCCCGAACATCCGTGTGACGAAAACGAATGGCGTTACCGGTTGCAGTGGACATAATTAATTCATCGCCGGGACCGACAACCGTTACATCAATCAACTCATCGCCTTCACGCAGTTTGATCGCAATGAGTCCGCCTTTGAGTGGACGACCATACGCGGAAAGTGCCGTTTTTTTCACTAATCCCTTTTTTGTTGCCAACACAAGATAATGATCCGGTACGCCAAAATCTTTAACCGCCCGACAATCAGCGATTTGTTCTCCCGGCGCAAGATTCAATAAATTAACAATCGCTCTGCCTTTCGATGTCGGCGGAAGTTCCGGCAAACCGTAAACTTTATGCCAATAAACTTTACCAAAATTCGTAAAGAACAATAAATAATTATGCGTTGTCGTAATAAAAAGATGTTGAATTGGGTCTTCATCGGCAACTTTGGCTCCGATTCGGCCTTTTCCTCCGCGTTTTTGCGCACGATACACAGAAACCGGCGTCCGTTTAATATAACCGCTTTGCGTAATCGACACGACCATTGTTTCTTCTTCAATCAAATCTTCAATATCAATGTCAATCGCTTCTTCACCGGAAATTTCAGTACGTCGTTTGTCTCCGTGTTTTGCCTTAATTTGTTGCAGGTCATCCCGAATCATCTCCCGAATCAAATTTTCATCGGCAAGAATTTTCAGATATTCCGCAATTTCCAATAAAAGATTACGATATTCTTCACCGAGTTTTTCCTGTTCCAGATTGACGAGATGCCCAAGAGTCATGCGGAGAATCGCATCAGCCTGAACCGGTGTGAGGGTATAGGTTTCACGAACGCCGCGCTCAATTTGGAAGTCGGCAAAGCCCACGCCCAACGCACGCTCCAGCATTGCCGACGGACATTCAATTAACATAAGGCGTTGCTTTGCTTCCGCTTGGGTTGCGGAAGTTCGAATGGTTCGGATAACTTCGTCGATGTTGGCGTGAGCAATCACCAATCCTTCAACCGTGTGTTTCCGTTTACGGGCTTTTGCCAACAGAAATTGTGTACGGCGGCGAATCACCGCCATACGATGACGAATAAATTCCTCAACCAGTTCTTTGAACGTAAAAATTCGCGGTTTGCCATCGACGAGAGCCAAAAGAATAATCGAAAAAGAATCTTGCAATGGAGTGAACTGATAAAGTTGATTCAACACCACTTCGGGGTCAGCGTCTTTTTTGACATCAACAATAAGCCGAACCGGTTCTTTAAGATCGGATTCGTTATGAACAGCGGTGATTCCTGAAATTTTTCCTTCTTTGACAACCAATTCGATTTTCTTTTCGACATCATCCCGTGCCTGCTGATAAGGAAGTTCGGTGATAATAATCCGTGTTTTCTTATTATTTTCTTCAATTCTGGCTTTTGCCCGAACAGTGATTGTACCGCGGCCGGTCAGATACCCCTGATGGATTCCGCGCCGTCCGCAGATAATACCGCCGGTCGGAAAATCGGGACCGGGACAGATATTGAGCAATTCCAGCGGTGAAATACCCGGATTATCCAGAACAGCCCGAATTGCGTCGCAAACTTCGCTGATATTATGGGTTGGAATACTTGTTGCCATCCCGACGGCAATTCCGTTGGAACCGTTTACCAGAAGATTGGGAAACTTCGACGGCAATACGGTTGGTTCCATACGTTGTTCGTCGTAAGTCGGGATAAAATCAACGGTATCGAGTTCGAGATCTTCAAGCATTAAAGCCGCTGCGGGAGCCAGACGGGCTTCGGTATAACGCATAGCGGCGGGGGGCATTCCTGAAATGGAACCGAAATTACCTTGTTTATCAATCAGGACTTTGCGGACATTCCATTCTTGAGCCATACGGACAAGCGTTGGATAAATCACCACATCACCGTGCGGATGATAGTTGCCCATTGTTTCACCGCAGATTTTGGCGCATTTTGTTCGGCTTGCGCCTGGTGAAAGGTTTAAGTCGTTCATTGCAACAAGGATACGGCGTTGCGACGGTTTAAGACCGTCGCGGACATCAGGCAATGCTCGGCTGACAATCACGCTCATTGCGTAAGTCAGATAGCTGGTTTTCATCTCATCCGCAATGGAGAGTTGCAACAACCGTGTCCCGTCATTGTTGCCGGCTGGATTGGAATTAGGAAGTTCAGAAGATTCGTCAAACGGGAGATTCGTATCAGACATCGGCTTGGTTTTTTGTAAACGTAACTATTGATAAAAAAAGGGCTTAAATAATGTTCTGAGGGTTCTAAAATTTCTCAAATCATGTCCCCCATTATATCAAAAGAGCGCGTTTTTACAACGGGGGATGAATTGAGTGAGAGTGGATAGCGGAGAGCGGATAATGAGCGGGTAACTATTCTGTCGCGGTGAATGTTTGTTTTCTGTCC
>JAIROD010000404.1 GCA_031257725.1 Planctomycetaceae bacterium
CCTCCGAAGGAGGGGAATTAAGGAATATCTCCTTCGGGGAATTATTCCCCTCCTTCGGAGGGGCAGGGGTGGTAAAAAATAAACTTCAATCTCCGAAAAATTCCACTGATATATTACAATTTTTTTCGTTTCTAAATTTTTTTGCCGAAAAATGATGATGTTGTTAAACAGCCCCGCTAATCAATGCTACAAATTCGGAATTGGTTGTTGTTGACGCAGTTTTCGGCGAAAATGATACGGTTTTTATTGACATGACGTGAACAGTTACAACAATCCACTCAATTATGACGTCCCAACCGCCTTTCACAAAACTGCTTATTCCGATTCGGCAAATGCTTAGAAGTTGCCGATCCGGAAAAAATGAATTCAAATTTGCCGACTCAACCGGAATGGAAATGACTGGCGGGCGGGCATTATTGACTGCGCTTGTTTTCCGCCGGCTGCTTCACCGCAATCTTGATGCGGACGAACAAAATGTCGGACTTTTAATGCCGACTTCCGTTTACGGCGTTTTAGCCAATCTTGGACTGGCATTGGATCGGCGGACGAGTGTGAATTTGAATTATACATTCGGTCTTGACACGATCAATTATTGTATCCGCCATGCCGATATTAAACATGTAATCACAAGCCGCCGTGTTTTGGAACGTTTTCCTGAGATGAAACTTGACGCGGAGTTGATTGTGATGGAAGATGTCGGAAAAACGGTAACGTTAATCGATAAAATGACAAGTTATATTGATGCCTATTTTACGCCGATTCCGATTTTTGAACGTGTTCTTGGATTGCATCGGCTTTCGCTTGACGATATTCTGACCATTATTTACACTTCGGGTTCCACCGGAACACCCAAAGGAGCAATGATTACACATCGTTGTATTGCGGAAAATGTGAGTGCGTTTTTTCATCATTTGGATTTGAAGTCAACCGATACGGTTCTTGGTTCGTTACCTTTATTTCATGCTTATGGTTACACGACAACTTTTTGGCTTCCGTCGATGAGTGCGGTGAAAGGAGTTTATCATTTTAATCCGTTGGAGTACAAAAAGGTTGGCGAGATGGCGAGGAAATACCGTTGCAGTGCCTTTCCGACAACCCCGACTTTCCTTCGCGGTTACATAAGACGTTGTCCGAAAGAGGATTTTGAATCGGTCAACACGGTGATTTGTGGAGCGGAAAAACTGCCGGGTGATTTGATTGATGATTGGGAATCGAAGTTTGGTTATCGTCCTGCCGAAGGTTATGGAACGACGGAACTGTCGCCGGTTGTTTCAACAAATGTTCCTAAGGGACGGCGTTCCGATTATCAGGATTGGCTCCGTGAAGGAACTATTGGCAGACCTCTTAGCAATCTTCAGGCAAGAATTATTGAACCGGAAACAGGAAAACAAATTACCGATGGAAGTCCCGGTATGTTACAGATTAAAGGACAAAGTGTGATGGCGGGATATTACAAGGACAAAGAAAAAACTCAAGCGGTTCTTCAAAACGGTTGGTACACGACCGGCGATATTGCATCTATTGATACCGAAGGTTTTATTTGGATTACCGGTCGATTGAGCCGGATTTCGAAAATTGGCGGTGAAATGGTTCCGCATATCCTGATTGAAGAGGAAATCGAAAAAATGATCAATTCTGTTTCAACTTTGGAAACGGAAACAGAAACGGAAGTGAGCGAGGTACGCATTGCCGTATCGTCGGTTCCTGAAGAACGCAAAGGAGAACGCCTGATCGTGTTACATCGGAATATTCCCGTAACACCTGAAGAAATCTGTAAAACATTACAAAAAACAGGTTTGCCGAATCTCTGGATTCCTTCGCCGAATGACTTTTTTTATGTTGATTCGATACCGCTGCTCGGAACCGGTAAACTCGATCTCCGCGCCGTTAAAGAACTAGCGGAAACGGTTGCAAATAAAAAACCGGTTTAATCGGAAACTTTTAATAACGTCACTTTCCAAAAATTTAAGTGGAAATTCCCGTGTTTTTTACATATCCTATTCGCGGTCAATAAATTGCTGATTTCGCAATATTTCCGTGTTCATTTTCTGATGGGAGCGTTTGGCGTTTGGAAAATATTGCCTGTCATCTTACGGTGTTATCGCGTGTTCAATGCGGTATGCGGTTCAAATAAACTAAAAACTTTTTCACCAACAGGAACTTTTTTGCCGCGATAATTTCTTTCGGCAACATTAACAATTTGTTCCATAATCGGAAGTAATTGTTTCATCTCCGCGATAAGACATTGAATCAAAGAGTTGTCCGGAATAGGTAACGTTATCAATTGAACGTTGATTTTCTTCACGATAAGATAACCATTTCTAATGTTTCGTAATATTTCAGTGGAATTTTCGAAAAGGTATTGGATTGCTTTAACAAACCTTATTTTTACCTTATTTTCAAACAAAAACAACCTTAGTACAAATTCCGTCCCGTTAGGGACGACATATCGGCAGCAAACGACGTAACAAAAAAAACGCGTCCCGTAGGGACGCAATGTTGGTGAAATTTATATTTGGCGTTTTTTCTACCAACATATCGTCCCTACGGGACGCGTGTTTTTGGTTGACCATTTTTTCTACCAATATTTCATCCCTAACGGGACGGAATCTTTATTTTCGCAACCTGCGATTATTCGCGATTGTTACCGGCATGACTTACTCTGTCATGGCACCAACGCGGGGTAAACCCCGCCGTTAACGACCAAACCAACAAACACCCCTCATCTGCGATAATCTGTGTCAATCTGTGGATAAAATAAAAACAAAAAGAATCATCCACAGATTTTCGCAGATTAACACAGATTATTCACGGCGGGGCAAACGCGGGGCAAACGCGGGGTAAACCACGCCGTTAACAGGCAAACCAATAAACACAACCCATCTGCAATAATCAGATGTTGATATGATTTTATTGTTTGTCCTCCTTTTTGATAAATTCTGTAAATCCGGTAAATTCTGTAAAAAAATATCCTATTGGTGTTAATTTGGATAATTTACGCGTTGAAACAGGAAAAAATAGAGTTGTTGAAAACATTAACCGATAACTTTACTGATCGACATCGTTAAATTACGGATTTTTCGGCTGCATGTTGCGTTTCGGTTTCCCGCCGGTAATGCGGGAAATTCAGGAAAATTCGTAATAATTACACCAAAACAACTCATGATAAGACTACAATTGAGGAAATTGTTATGATCATTTCTTCTTTACCTATCTTCGCCCCCCCCCCTATTTTAACATTTAAATTAACATCCGGCGCGTCAACATTGGGGAAAAACTTAAATTTAGCCGCCAAAAAATCTTTTGGGATTAAATTTTTTTCTTTTGTTTTGGCATTGGCGGTTTGTTGTTGCCTGTTTGTGCCGACTGCGAAAGGGACAACCTACGATGTAGGCGCAGGAAAAACATACGCGAATCTTGAATACCTGCGACAATCTGTTACTTCTTCAATGTGGGCAGACGACGATGAAATCGTTCTTTACGGCGATGATAATTCGTTGACGGATGCGTTTAATTTTGGCGGTAAAAGAATCCAAATCAGCGGCATGGGAAAAATTTCACCCTATAACAACGCATCGAACATTCGATTTTTTTATGAAGGAAATACGAATCCCCTACTCTTAACATTGGGTGATTCAATCAGTTT
>JAIROD010000438.1 GCA_031257725.1 Planctomycetaceae bacterium
TTTTTTGTGAGTTGCTCTTGACATCCCTGACCGGTTTACTCTATACTTTCCCACTTAAATGCTTAAAAGGTAATCGTGAACCTTTTTTGTTAATTTGTTAATTTTTGTTGAACAGGAACTTTATTTCTCCACAAACAATATTTGGGAACATATTATGGACAGTGATCGTCGTCATCAGTTAGCGCAAAATGAATTGGCTCAGTGGCTTACAACACAATATGAAGAATGGCTCAAACCGAATGCTTATTGGATTGGCGGCGGGGCAATTGTGATTCTGGTTTTACTGGGAGCTTTTTTTAGTTCTTCCGGTCTATCAGAATGGAATAAGGCTCAAATCTGGAATGGATATTACAACGCGATTCATTCCGAAAATAGCACGGAGGCATTGCAACTCTTGGTGGAAACCTCTAAGGGAACCATTGCCGAACAAGCACGTTTGACCTTGGCGCAAATCCAACTCGGTGAAGGATGTCATCTCTTGCTCACCGATAAGTCCAAAGCAATAGGATCTCTTGAAAAATCAGTTGAACAATTTCAAATCCTTCAAAAAAACGCCAACGATAAAAATATTCTTTTACAGGCAAATTTTGGTCTTGCGCAGGCGTGGGAGACATTGGCGGCAGCGCGTGTTGGAAACAATGATCTTGCTGAAGCGAAAAAAGAATACAAAAAAATTGCGGAACAATATCCTAATGAATTTCTCGGACAGAAAGCCCAAAAACAATTGCTTTTGATTTCCAATGCCAATACGCGTAAATTTTTTGAACTTGCCGCCGCCAAAGCCGCCGAACCGTCAAAACAAGATGATTTTAAGGTTGAAATTAACAAAAAAGACCCGTTTCTCGATAACGCCAAAGATTTTGATGTTCAAAAGGTTTTGGAAGGCGGTTCTGGTTTGAACAACGAGTTTAGCGATCACGCGGTCGAGTTGTTGGACAATCCCCAACCGGTAGAAACAACGCCCGAAGTAAAAGTTGAAATAAAAACCGAACCGTCTGCCGATGACGAACCGCCGCCTCAGGAAGAAAAATAGAGCATCTCTATTCTATTTCTAATTCTAAAATTTTTGTTCCTCATGTCCCTCTTTACTTTAGATAGAGATGATGGAGACATTAAGGAATTGGGGGACGAATGGGACGGATTTCTTTAAAAAACTTTTACCACACTTGAACGCTATTTTTTTTTCGTTAGAATTATTTTCAGTATTTTTGAAATTCGTCTAATAAGGAGGAATTTCAGTTCACAATAAAAAGTTTCCAAATTGAAAGGAAAAATGTTATGAATCGACGTCATTGGTTGACCGATGTTCTTGGCGGGACCGCGATGGTTGCCGCAGCAGCGACTAATTCCGATGTTCTTGCTCAGCCCTTGCAAGGTCGTCGCCGCCAACAGGAACGGACTCTCAAAAAGTATGACAATTCCCGTTTTTACAACGCGGATGGCAGTTTCAACGAAAAAGCGGCTAAAGAAGCGTACATCGAACTACTCCGATTCCATCGTTATTCGTTACCCGACGTGGTGAACGATGAACGATTTTGGATTCGTGATTTTGGTCTTGGTGACTTCGTTAATGTCGGCATGGGCGGAATTTTCTGGCTCAACGACAAGGAACACGGTTATTTCGGTCATGAAATTTACCTTTTGCCGTTCCAGATGATTCCGGAACATGCCCATGTGGAAGCGGAAGACAAACCGCCGAAACATGAATATTGGCAAGTTCGTCACGGGAGTATTTACAATTTCGGCAAAGGCGGTTCCAAAGATGATTTGAGTAAACTTCCGGTGCAACTCCCCAAATCTCAACTCGATGCTGATGCGATTACGGCGTTCACGTGTGTTGAACTCAAAGCGGGAACAGGAAAAGGAAGTGAAGCTGCAATTACCGGTTTGGGTGATTACCATTTTATGATGGGCGGTCCTCAAGGGGCAATTGTTACAGAATACGCCTCATTCCACGCTGGAAGCGGTCTCAAATTCCGAAATTCAAAAGGTGTGAACGATAACACCAAAGCCTCAAAATAGTGAACGGCTAACGGAAAAGAAAAAGTATCTATTTCAGTAGCGTATTATCAGGAATACTCATCAGATGGGCGACTCATCAGGTAGGCAATCTTTCGCCGAAGGGTTTTCACCCACGGTTGCAACGGTTGGTTTTTAATTTCCATCTACAAACAGGGCAATGTCGGCGAGTATGCCGACTTGATTATTGGACTGATGATAAATAATAAATAAATAGGATTGCTACTGAATAGTTACAAGAAAAAAAGCAACTTTGTTCCTAATGTGTCCCATTAGTTCCTACAATCCCGTTTGTCCCGCTCTACTTTATAGGGACATTGGGGGCGATAGGGACTAATGGGACAAGAATCATTTTACTAACAATTATTTCCATGCAATACTTACATTTTGGAGTTCCGACCACTCAGGAAAAAAATTGGTCGGGTTATATTGCCGATCTTGGCGTTCATGTTACGGATCCGGGTGCGGATGCCTTTGGTATTGAGTGGTTAAAATTCGATGCTGATAGTCCGATGCACGAATTGATTAAAACAAAACCACATACGGCATTTGCTGTTGCTGATCTTGATGCTGCGCTTGCCGACAAAAAAATTATTTTACCGCCCTATTCTCCGATGCCGGGTTTTCGTATCGCATTTATCGATCACGACGGTGCCGTCATCGAATTAGCGGAAACAAAACAATCAAACTAAAACAAAATCGGGAGCGTTTGACGTTTTGGGGACGATGTTCTCCCCATTCTTAGGGGTTTGTGCCGGTAATCCTTCGCCCTGAAAAGGCAATACATGCCAGCCCGCCGCATCGTGGCGGGTTCGATTTCCTAAAAAATCAATGCCCTACTTGTAAAGGCAATAGAGTATTGGGAATCTCTAATTATTCGGAATTTACCGCAAGTTAACGGTGTGGGCTTGCCCCGCGTTGTTAGACTTGGGAATCTCTAATAATTCAGAAT
>JAIROD010000516.1 GCA_031257725.1 Planctomycetaceae bacterium
TACCGGAATCAATGGTTTTACCGTCGTATTTGGCGTACCATTCATACTCCTCATTGTATTGGGTTTCGATTTCAAGCCAATCGTTTTGGGACGTTGTTTTAGTGAAACCGCTGTAGGACGTTCCGCCAACGTAGATTTCCGCTTGAATTGGTTTACCTGTTTGCTTACTTAAAGCCCTAAATTTAAATACTCCCATATTCGTTAAATTTGTTAAAGGTTTTTAGGAAAATACCGTTCTATTTGCATTGCGGTTTCGCGCAATACTTGAACAGTTGGTCATAGAACAGTGTTTAACACGCCGATAATCGTAATCACCACAAGAAGTTTGACCAAAGTAAAGCCAAACGGTGAAGAACGCGGAATTTTTTAAGATGTTTACAGAAAAGGATTTAGAGCGTTTAGAAAGATAACGCTTTTCACAATCTGTTCTTAACTCTTTGTTCTGTTTACCCCCCCCCCCCCCGTCTTGCCCATTTTAACATTGGAGGTTTCTTCCTATTTTTTACTGAGTTTTTCACCGGATTTTTCATGATTTAATTTATTTTGTGAAAGTTTTTGTTGAAACCATTACAAACCGTTCACCGCTACAACACGGTTAAAACAACATTGCGATTCGACATTTCAATCTAAGGGGGAAAATTCTATACAAGACAAGTCGGAATGTCAATAAGGGGAGCATTACTTTATTTTCAATTTTTTTATAACTCGCCGTTTTCAGAGTTGCTTCAGAGCCGCAACCGGAAGGCGGCGAAAAAACTCCCTATTTTATTTTATCCACAGATTTACACAGATTATCGCAGATTATTTTGAGGAGAGTCCTCCGCTTGCAACACCAATCACAAACGTAATAGTCTATTTTGTTTTAACCTTTTTTTAACACGAAACACAAAAAAAAAGATTTCTGTTGTCCTCTTCGTATAATTTTTGTGTGTTTCGTAAAATTTCGTGTAGTTCGTGTTTAAAATAGACAGTTACTCACAAACCGCCAATAAAACAATCTGTGATAATCTGCGTTAATCTGTGGACAACTCTTTGAGACTCTGCGAGTAACGGTCTATTTTATTTTATCCACAGATTGACACAGATTATCACAGATTATTTTGAGGAGAGTCCTCCGCTTGCAACACAAGCGGCTCTGAAGGCGGTTCTGAAAACTGCCCCCAAACAGAAAATGATTCCCCCCTATTGAACTATCCTGAAAAGGAAAATATACTTTTGCCTGTCTTTAAAAACCGCTTCTAAAAATTTCGACATAAGATTATTTAGTCGATTTTATCCTTTTTTTTGCAACACTCCCCTAAAAAAATGTCCACATCCTATCTTTCCGATCTTGAAATTGCACGGCAAACCGCCATGACACCGATTGACCAAATCGCTGAAAAAATCGGTCTGCAAAACGATCAAATCGAATGTTACGGACGTTTCAAAGCCAAAATTTTGCTCGAAACGATTAGTAAAAAAAATCAGAAAAGTCAAGAGAGTCAGAAAAATCAACAGAATCAACAAGATTCACCTTCCAACGGTCATCTCATTCTAACAACCGCATTAAGTCCTACACCGGCAGGTGAAGGAAAAACAACAACCAGTGTTGGCTTGGCGGACGGTTTGAACCGGATCGGTAAAAAAGCGGTTGTTTGTCTTCGTGAACCGTCGCTCGGTCCCAGTTTTGGTATGAAGGGCGGCGCGGCAGGAGGAGGCTATGCTCAGGTTGTTCCAATGGAAGACATCAACCTACATTTCACAGGCGATCTGCACGCCATTTCAACAGCACACAATCTCCTGGCTGCCGTTCTCGATAACCATCTTCATTTCGGTAACCCGCTTCGTCTGGATACGCGCCGTCTTGTCTGGAATCGCGTTGTCGATCTGAACGACAGGGCGTTACGTAAAATTGTTGTCGGTCTCGGCGGAACGGCTTATTCCGTGCCGCACGAATCAAGTTATGATATTACGGTCGCCTCTGAAGTTATGGCGATTTTTTGTCTCAGCAATTCTATTTTTGAACTCAAAGAACGGTTGGGCAAAATAATTGTCGGCTACACCTCTGACGGCGAACCGGTTACCGCATCGCAGTTACGTTGTCATGGGGCAATGGCGGCGTTGCTCAAAGAAGCACTCAAACCGAATCTGGTGCAAACGCTTGAAGCAAATCCGGCATTGATTCATGGCGGTCCCTTTGCCAATATCGCTCACGGATGTAACAGTGTGCTGGCAACAAAACTGGCGTTGAAACTGGCGGACTATACGGTTACGGAAGCAGGATTCGGCGCCGATCTCGGGGCGCAAAAGTTTTTCGATATTAAATGTCGTCAAGCCGCTCTTAACCCCAGTGCCGTGGTGATGGTGGCAACCGTTCGCGCACTTAAATATCACGGCGGTGTTGATCTGAAAGATTTAACCCAACCCAATCCTAATGCTCTAATCGCCGGTTTTGACAATTTACGCAAACATCTCGAAAATATCCGACTTTATGGAGTTCCGGCGGTTGTGGCAATCAATTCATTTCCTACCGATACAGAGGAAGAAACACAATTAATTATTAAAAAATGTTCGGAAATAGGAGTCAGAGTCGCCAAGTCGGAACATTGGGCGCATGGAGGAGTGGGAGCGGAAGAATTGGCTCGAACTGTTGTTGAAACAATCGACAAAGAACCTTCAACCTTCAAACCGCTTTATCCCAATGAAATGCCGCTGCTTGAAAAAGTTGAAACCGTTTGCAAAAAAATTTACGGAGCGGAACGGATTATTGTTGAAAAAAATGTACGGAAAAAATTTGAACAATTTGAAGAGTTGGGATTTGGTCATTTTCCAATTTGTATTGCCAAAACGCAGTATTCACTTTCTGCGGATCCTTCGTTACGGAACCGACCAACCGGATTTGATATTCCAATCCGCGACGCACGAATTTCCGCCGGTGCCGGATTTATTGTTGTGTTGACCGGTGAAATTATGACCATGCCGGGATTATCAAAATCACCCGCCGCCGAACGCATTGATATTGACGAACACGGACAAATTACCGGTTTGTTTTAATATGGTAACAAATGAATCTCGGCAAAACTCGAATAAAAATAATTGTAATCTATCAGCGGAATTTTCGTAGTTACCGGCAATACTGAGGATGGTTCAAATAAAAATTCCACTGATAGATTACAGTTTTCTTATGTTTCATTTGCATTTATAAAAGGGTTTTAATTTTTGTGGGTTTATTAGAAATTGTTTTAATTGCCGTTGGGTTGGCGATGGACGCTTTTGCGGTATCAATTACTTTGGGGCTGTCCACAAAAAAACTAAAACCAACGATAATAATAATTCCGGGTATCTATTTTGGTTTTTTTCAATCCTTTATGCCGTTGGTTGGATACTTTGCAGGTATTTATTTTGCAAATAAAATCGAAAATTTAGATCATTGGATCGCATTCGCTTTACTCGGACTTATTGGCGGAAAAATGATCAAAGATAGTTTTTCAAAAGAAAACAGAAAAGAAATAAAAGATAAAAATTCTTTTGGGTTTATCAAAATGTTGATTTTAGCGATTGCCACCAGTATCGACGCTTTGGCTATCGGCATAACATTCGCTTTTTTCAGAGTTAATATTTATACCGCCGTACTCATAACCGGTGCCATAACATTTTTTGCAGCAATGTGCGGCGTCATTCTCGGCAATATATTCGGAACAAAATTCAGGTCAAAAGCAGAATTTATCGGCGGAACGGTTCTTATTTTAATTGGAATAAAAATTGTGATTGAACATACATTACTTTAAATATCCACTAAAGGGAATCTCTCATCATTCAGAATTTACCAAAGTTAACGGCGTGGGCTTGCCCCGCGTTGTTCCAAACACGGGGTAAACCCCGTCGTTAACTATTAATTTATTAATTACTCAAACTGTAAATAACAGATACACAAAAATCAAAAAATAGCCTATTTTTCCTAGATAATGGGGATATGTTCGCCAATTTTGAGTGGTCAAAAATCGCAAAAATTTTCCCTGTTTTAAATTGACATAAATCGTTGATAAATAAGGACTTACAAATTTGATAATTTATTTTATTTACAGTTTGAGTTAATTAATAGGTTGAAAATAAAAAATTGAATTATTAGAGATGACCAATATAAAACAAAAAACATAACAAACGAACAAGATGGATAATAAACATCCCCAATCTCATTCCCATCTTGAAAAAAGAATAAAATTTTGTATAGTTGAAAATCAAATTTACAATCAGCAAAAATATCGTGTATGAATGAAAACGAAAATGAGCAAAGCAACTTAGAGTTGTTAAAACGGCAAATGTCGAAACAGCAAACGCCGGTTCCGACATGGGATAAACCCATTGAGGAACAGTTTGCAACAACTCCGGTCAATCACGATACTTTTTTCGAGTTGGTTTTTCAACTTAAAAAAGTAGCCTGTGCTTTTCTCCTCTTTTTATTACCACAAAAATTAATTGGCGAAATTAACCTTCCCCAATTAACCGTAACCGTTCGACGCTTTCGGGATGAACACTTTCAAGAATCCCGCGCCGATATGGTGTATGAGATCCCACTCAAAAACGCAGCAAACAAATATGTCAAAATTTATGTTTTGACCGAACACAAAAGTTATGACGACTCACACTCAATGTCGCAATTACTAAAATATGAACAACAAATTATTGATTATGAGATTGATCTTGCGAAAAAAGAAGGACGTTACACGAAGGATTTCAAACTCCCGCCAATTATTTTGGTGATATTTCATCACGGCATTGGATTTTACACCGGTTCGGTAGAACTTGGTGACGAATTCGAACAAGTCGCCGGAACAGAAGACTATAAACTAAAACAAAAAGCAATGCTTTTTGATTTATCGTTGTTGTCAAAAAGTGAATTACCGCATGACCCCGAAGTGCCGGAACTTTATGTTTCGTTGCGAATTATGCAGGTAATTATGAGTAAAAATCTTGATACTATTTTGTGTGAAGAGGATTTATTTAACGAACTAAAACCTCATTCCGACAAACCGGAATGTCGAACATTTGCCCGTCTTTTTATGCTTTACGTTTTAGATAGCAATCGTTACTTAACCGAAAACGGTGAGCAACAATTTAACCAACAAATCCAGAAAATTTTTAAAGGAGAAAAAATAATGTTATCCCCATTAGCAGAACGTTACGCCGCCATCGGCATAGAAAAAGGTAGAATAGAAGGAAAAATAGAAGGTAAAATAGAAGGTAAAGCAGAAGATATTCTAACCATACTGGATGTAAAATTTGGAGAAGTTTCTGAAACCGTCCACGAACCACTTTATGCTATTACAGATAATAATCGTCTTCAAAACCTTGTACGATTTGCCGTTAAGTGTAAGAGTTTTGAAGAATTTTACAAGGAACTGAAATCGGCAAAACAAAATTAAAAGATGACAAAACAAACAGTATTTTTTAATGTTCGTAAACAGAAACCAAATCATTATGGTTTGATTTGGTTTTCGGTGATTATTGTTATTGTTGTATTTGTTCCGGCAATACATGTTTTTGCACAAAAACCGATATTATCCACAGGGATTATTCCTGATGGTTTCGGCTACAATATTCATTTTATTGATGCCCAAGCCGGTGAAATGGAGATGCTTGCCGATGCCGGCGCAACGGTAATCCGCACGGATTTTTCATGGGGCGGGTTAGAGCGTGAAAAAGGAGTGTACGATTTTTCAGGGCATGACCGGTTGACGCTCTCGATGGAAAAACAAAAGAAAAAAATTCGTCCGATGTATGTTATTTCGTACAGAAACAAACATTACGATCAGGGGCTTTCGCCGCACACACCGGAAGGACGTGCGGCGTTTGTCCGATGGGTATCCGCGGCGGTGACGCATTTCAAAGGACGGCGTATTCTTTGGGAAATGTACAACGAACCGAATCTCCAACGATTTTGGACACCAAAACCTAATCCGGAAAAATATGTTCAATTGGCGTTGGAAGTGGGGCGTGCGATTCGGTCGATTGCGCCGAACGAAATTTATGTCGGTCCGGCAACCGCGGGAATTGATTTTTCGTTTCTCGAATCTTGTTTCAAAGCCGGACTGCTCGAATATTGGGACGCGGTTACGGTACATCCTTACCGCCCTGCAATGCCGGAAACAGTGTTTGAGGATTATGCGCGGTTACGGTATTTGATTGATCGGTATGCTCCGTCCGGTAAATATGTTCCGATTATTTCTGGAGAATGGGGATATTCATCGGGGTGGCCTACGTTCAACGATGATATTCAGGGTAAAATGTTGCCGCGTCAATGGATGGTGAATCTTGCCGCCGATATTCCGGTTATGATTTGGTATGACTGGAATGACGACGGAAAAAATCCTTATGATCCGGAAGATCATTTTGGAATTGTTTACCATGATTACCGTCAGGGGCAAACGCCGGTTTATGAGCCCAAACCGGCATTCCGTGCCGCACGCACGTTTTTTGAAACATTCAATGGTTTCCGTTTTAACAAACGTCTTGACACGGGAAATTCGGACGAATATGTTTTTTTGTTTGATCGTGATCATGGTCAACAAGTTAAACTTGCGGTTTGGACAACATTGCCGACAACCAAAACAATCACGATTCCCTCTGTTCCGGGAAAATTTCAAACAATATCCTATCTTGGCGAACCGCAACCTGATCTTATTGCCGACTCAAAAGGTTTGACACTTTCGATTTCGGATGCGCCGGTTTATTTAACGCCGGATTCTCAGACCCGTGAACAACCCAATGATTTCTGGACAACAATTGCCCGCTTGGAATCATTGCCGCAATATGTTTACGGTTCCGGAGTTCCGTTGCGCAACCGGACACAAAACATCGTAACAGTAAAACCGTTTGAGCCGAACCGTTTTTTGAAACGGACTCCGATGATTTGTTCGGACACCGTTTGGGAACGAAAAATTGTTCAGAAAACGGAAGTAGAAGCGGTTGCTCCGATTTCTATCGGACTTCCATTTCCTGACCGTAACGATTTAGTTGTCAATGTCGGCAATCCGGGCGGAGATGTTTTTGATGCGAAAATATCCATTAATGATATTGACGGTTTGGAACTTCTTGAGACGGTTCGTCCTTTAATATTGAAACAGAATGAGCGGGAAACAGTGATTCGTTTTCCGATGAAGTCTGTTCCTGCCGGAGACTATCGATTTTCCGTATCACTTACAACAGACAACGGTACAACGGTGATTTTTCCGCGTCGTACAATGAAACGGCTTGACGATTTTTCGCAACACGATACGGAGTCGCTCAAAACGGTTTGGAGACTTCGTTCCGAAGGCGATCCGAGAGTCATTTCCGAACAAAAAGCCGAAATAGAAAACGGAATAGTTAAAATAACGTACAAAATGGATGAAGGTTGGAAGTCAATCCGGTTTGTTCTGAACCGTAAATTCGGCAAAATCAATGGTCAACCGAAATCGCTTGGTATTCAATTATTCGGCGACGGTTCCGGCAACAGTGTGCGGTTACGATTTATCGACCGTCAGGGGCAATGGTTTCAGGTTCACGGCAATGCGATGAGAGATCAAACGTCTTATTATTTTGAGTTACCGTTTGATGACGCTAATTCGTTACATTGGGGCGGAATAAACAACGGTATTGTTTCGTTTCCGATTCGTCTTGATTCTATTCTTATTGATGGAACATTTAGAATTTGCGGTCCTCATACGGTGTCTATTTCTGCGATGACGTTGATTTACGAAGAATGACTGTGTGTGGGAATAATTCGATTTTTTATTTTCAACCTATTAGTTAATCGTTAATCGTTAACGACGAGGTTTATCCCGTGTTTTTCGTCAACGACAGGGTTTAGGTTTACTCCGTGTTCGGAGGTTAAGTCGAACAACGCGGGGCAAGCCTGCGCTGTTACTGTTAACTTTCGGTAAATTCTGAATGATGAGAGATCCCCTATCTCGTATTAGATTTCTGCGTTTGAATCATAACGGAAAACAGTTGTCGGAACGCTTTGATGTTCTGCGATATTGAAGAGCGGCGCCCAACGGTCAATGGCTTCTTTGAGTGCATCGGGTTTAAGCGGCGACGCCCAAAGGACCTTAATCGCGTTACCGCAATATCCGTTTTCAATATCGGAAATACTCGGTAAAGTTGCCAGAATGGTTCCGTGATAACAGAGTTTTCGAAGCGTTAAATAGGCAACCAGAAATTCCGCTTGCCGACCCGATTTGAACCGGATAAATGTTTCATAAGCCTGCGCACCTTGTTTTAACGCCCCAAGAAGTTGAAGTTCAACTGTCGGAACTAAGGTAAACGCTGTCCCAAGTAATTGATCAGGATCAGTAATCGGTTCATTTTTCTCCAGCGATCTGGTTACAATATTGATTCGGGTTAGTAACGCCGAATTCACATCCGGCGTTTGTTGCGGCAACATTTTGGTTGCGTTATTGAGTTCTGCCACACCGTCGAGCAGAATGTCCATCAATTCCTGTGATATTTCAATCCTGCCCTTTCGGAGATGATCAAGAAGAGTTTCCAACTCATGAGCCAGTCCGGCGGAAACGCCAACTCCAAGCATGGTGAAATTTCCTTTTGCGGCATGAAGTCGGCGAAACGCCTCTTTCATCAACTCCGGGTCTTTATCATTTTCCAACGACAAAAGAACATCCTGAAGTTCCATAAGACCGCGTGACAATTCGGTGAGCAGGTCTGAAATATCGGTATCGGTTAGGTCTTTCTGGCTTGATTCTTCAATCCGGTTGGCAATCCGGTCACGTTGAGCAGACAATTTGGCTTTCGTAATCAGTTCGTCTTGCGAATGTTTTATTGCAGCGGAATCCGGAACCGAACTATTGAAAATAAAATTATCTTTTTCTGATTTTGAAACATCGGATGGTGAAAAAGCATCATTGTTGTGTTCTTCTTCTGTTTTGAGCGGTTCACCGGTAGCCATCGCCACAACCGTATTAATATCAACCGTCATTCCGACCCGTCCGCCGCTGATAATACAGGTTCCGGCAATTCCGGTAACGTCACGGTCGAACATATCTTTGGCAAGCGGAACATTGACCAGTTTCGACGGCGCCAAAAATTCGGTAACAACACAGGCGATACGTTCTTTTTTGCCTTCGATAATCACCACCGGAACCACATCGGGATTATCCTGAACCGATGTTCCGCCGCCCAGTAATTCCGAGAGATCAAAAAGCGCAATCGGATTGCCGAGATATTTGATAAACCGTTCACGATCCATTGAGGCTTGAATCTGATCCGGCTTAATTCCCTGCAAACTAACAACCTGATCAATCGAAAGAGCGTACAGCGTCTTACTGCAACGGACAATTAACGCATCGATAATATTGACCGCTTTCAGTTTTGGAATGTGTAACCGAAAGATACAACCATGTTTCGGCTGATTTTCCAACTCAATTGTTCCGCCAAATTCACTGACCATGGTGTTGACCAAGTCAAGACCCACGCCGCGTCCTGAAGTATCGGTTGCTTTTTCTTTGGTCGAAAAGCCGGAAATACAAAGAATGGACAAAAGACTCGGTTGTTCTCCGAAACGAATCATACCCAGTTTTTGGGCATGTTCCATAATTTTTTGTTCGTTAATTCCGCGTCCGTCATCAGAGACAACAATCTCTGTTTCATGTTCATGCTCCACCGCTTTGAGCAAAATAATTCCGGTTTCGCTTTTGCCGTCATGAATCCGTTCGATGGGCGTTTCGAGACCGTGATCGGCGGCGTTGCGAAGGATATGGAGAAGCGGTTCGACGAGACGTTCCGCTAAGGCTTTGTCCACGAGAACTTTTTCACCTTCAAATTTCAGTTCGATTTCTTTTTTCAAATTCCGTCCGAGATCACGCACCGGACGGCGGAACAACTTAAATGTTTCCCCAATTTCGACCATCCGAATAGCCATCACAAGATCGTGTAAATCTTGGGAGATTCGTGCGGAAGCTTCGTCGGCTGACTTGATGATTTGCAAATCACTTTCAGTCATGGGACGGTGATGAGTTACAGCGTCAACCATATCACGTTGCAGTTCGTGAAGGGTCGAGCTGGTGATAATCACCTCGCCGGCAAGATTAAGTAATTTGTCAAGATGTTCCAGACGCACCAACATCCGGTCAACACCGCGAGCCTGAATCTGATCTGCGGAAGGTTCTGGCATGGTTCATAAAACTCCGGTTTTCCCGGATTAAAGATTGATAAATTTGAAAAGGGAAATAAAAATAAATAAGGAGTCTCTAATAATTCCGAATTCACTGAAAGTGAACGGCAGGAAATCAGACCGCCAAACGGCAGGCAACACCAATTGCCGTCCGCACACAGCGTCCACTTGGCGAGTACGCCGCATTAATGAAAATGAAAATGTTTCGGCGAAACATAGTCTGCCTGTTGAAAATTCCACTGATATACTTTTCTCACTTTAAAATTCGGTTTTGTAAGAATAAAAGGCGATGAGTCTCTTATTTAAAAATCCTGTAAATCATGTTTATCCCGTCAAAATCGGTCTCTACCTGTCAAAAAACAAAAAACGAATTTTTAAGTAAAAAAAGTATAGATACCAAAAATTGAACTATTAGCAATGCCCGAAGTATATCGGCTGAAAAACAAACCAAACACATTAAATCTTAATTTAACACATTCGCTGGAAAAATCAACTGAAAACAGCTTCTTCAAATTATACGGCTCATTTTCAAGGATCGTGGAAAAAATAGGAAAAAAGCCCCAAAGAGAGATACTGTCAACGGGTAGCAGTTAGTTGTTTTATTTGAAATCTCCCACAAGGTTGCCTACCTGTTGAATCAAAAAAAACAACCAATATCATGCCGTTGACAGTATATACTGTCAACGGCATGATATTGGGCAAAGGGACGCTTAACTTAATACGTATGGGGGCAACCCTGCTTGAAGGCAACCGCCCCAAACCGCCAAACGCTCTCAAATGCAGAAATTCCATGCCGGAATGAGCAAATTCTATGCCGGAACGAGCAAATTTCACGCCGGAATGAATAAATTTTACGGCAAAAGTACATACTTCTACGGTAAAAGTACATACTTCTACGGTAAAGGTACATACTTCTACGGTAAAGGTACATACTTCTACGGCAAAAGTACATACTTCTACGGCAAAAGTACATACTTCTACGGTAAAAGTACATACTTCTACGGCAAAAGTACATACTTCTACGGTAAAAGTACATACTTCTACGTCAAAAGTACGTACTTCTACGTCAAAAGTACATACTTCTACGGTAAAAGTACATACTTCTACGGTAAAAGTACATACTTCTACGGTAAAAGTACGTACTTCTACAGCAAAAGTACGTACTTCTACGTCAAAAGTACGTACTTCTACAGCAAAAGTACGTACTTCTATGTCAAAAGTACGTACTTCTACGTCAAAAGTACATACTTCTACGGTAAAAGTACATACTTCTACGGCAAAAGTACATACTTCTACGGTAAAATTAATTAATTCCACGCCAAAATCGACAGAATTGACGGCAAATTTTACAGACTTTAGGTAATTATTGGGTGGAAATGGCGAAAGCGTATTGCGATTACTCCCAAAACCTTATCTCCAACCTGATTTTTTAACAAAAACAACCTTAGTAGCCTAAGAATAATAAAAAAACCAACCTTATTACCTTATTGACCGACCATCATTTCCTAAAAAATAAGAATACCTCGATGCGTTTTCTCTCAAAATAAGGTAATAAGGTTGGTATTTTATTTGTATTTTGGCTACTAAGGTTGTTTAGTTTGGAAAATCAGGTTGAAAATAAGGTTAGTTTAAAACGACGATGGCAAACTTCACTGATCGATACAGTCAAGATCATGTTTTTTCACAACCTTCCGGTTGCGGCTCTGAAAGCGACTCTGAAAACGGTGCTGAAGACGACCGCCATGAAACATGCGAGAACATTAATCGTCACCCCAAAACAACAAACACTCCCATTGGTTACCGTCCAAAGTATCTTGTTGTAATATATCAGTGAAATATTTTTTTTTAACTATTCAGTCGTTTACTCCGAATGACCCCCCCTAGCCCCTCCGAAGGAGGGGAATCATTCCCCTCCTTCGGAGGGGCAGGGGTGGTAAAAAATAAACTTCAATCTCCGAAAAATTCCACTGATATATTACATCTTTTTTCATTTTTTCTCGATCAGGTCTTGCGGAACCTGAATTTCGTGAATGATTTCACCTCCGCGCAGGCGAATCCATGTTTTGAAGGAACGTTCGCCTGAGTTGGAAATTTCGATGATTCTTGCCCCATGCGGTTCCTTGACGTAAGTTGTTTTTGTTCCTGAAAAACGTCCGTATCCCAAAGCAACACCATGACGAAGTCCAATATAATCGTTGAGATGATCATGACCTACGAAAGTTCCCATCACATCACGGCATTCCAGCATTGCAAGAAACATACCGGAATTGACTGCGCCGGAACATTCTTTTTCTTTGCGTTCTCCGATAATTTTTCCTTTAAAATGGATCATCTCTCCGTATTCGCAAAGCGGAATATGAAAAAATGCCAATGCCGGAAATGGTTGACCGTTATTTTGTTTCGTGTATTCATTACTTTGTGATCGATACCATGCGATTTGATCCGGTTTGAACCAATCGTACCCTTTTGCCGTTTTAATCGGACTATAAGCGTTAGAGTCCAAACAGTACAGCAAAAAAATAACTTTTTCACCGTTGAAAATTTCAAGAACATAATTTCCAACTCCGGTAATCTTTTCAGAACCGGATTCGGTCATACTGTACGGTTTATTTTTAATGTGGTTAATAATTTGTTGACGGCTTACTCCCCCCTCGTCGTCATGATTTCCCAAAACAACCGCCCAAGGTGTTTTACTTTCAACGCACGGGCGGAGAATATCGTCCCAACCTTTGTAAATATCGCCTTGTACCACAATGTCGCCGGTGTAAACAACCAGTTGCGGCTTTTCCATTTCGATAATTTCCGCAATGAGATTGACGGATTCTTTGGCAATGCCGGCATTGGTTCGATAATGCGTATCGGTAATCTGAGCAATTTTGAATGTTCCGTCTTCTTTGAAACGGAGTTTTTCCGTATCTTTTTTTGTTGGAACAAAAGTTATTTCATCCGCATGAAGTAACGAATTGGAAAATGCGGCGGCAACAGTACTGACAGTTGCGGCGGTGGTCAAAAATTCACGTCGTTTCATCATTTTTCCCCTTTTGGTTTTATTGGGTTAATTCAAATTTTGACGTTTTGATTCCTTTTTTGGGAACGGTTGACGTTAAAGCGGAATGAGCGAACATTCCGTATTTTTCAAGAAGTAATGATTTTACACCATCTTTTGCCTTTGAGAAATCCTTCAAGTATTTCACCGCCGAGTTCGTTTCTTTAGTAATATATCGAGGGGCATCTCTCATCATTCAATTTTTTATTTTCAACTCATTAATTAATAAATTAATAGTTAATCGTTAACGACGGGGTTTACCCCGTGTGTTTGGGTTAAGTCGAACAATGCGGGGCAAGCCCACGCCGTGAACTTGCGATAAATTCTGAATGATGAGGATTCCCAGTTAATAGTTAACGACGGGGTTTACCCCGTGTTTTGGGGTTAAGCCTAACAACGCGGGGCAGCCCACGCCGTTAACTTGCGATAAATTCTGAATGATGAGAGATTCCCAGTTAATAGTTAACGATGGGGTTTACCCCGTGTTTTGGGGTTAAGTCTAACAACGCGGGGC
>JAIROD010000874.1 GCA_031257725.1 Planctomycetaceae bacterium
GCAACATTTATGGAACCCTGGGACGGTCCGGCGGCAATGGCTTTCAGCGACGGACACGTTGCAGGAAGTATCGTTGACCGCAACGGATTACGTCCGGCGCGATATTCAGTTACAAAAAATGACCGGTTTATTCTTGCTTCGGAATCCGGCGTGTTGCCGCTTGATCAAGCCGATATTGTACAAAAAGGAAATGTTTCGCCCGGACGAATGATTCTTGTTGATACCGTACAAAAACGTATTATCGGCAATGATGAAATTAAAGCCAAAATCACGCGAAGCCGTCCGTACCGGCGTTGGGTTGATGCCAATAAAGTTGAGTTAAGCCGCAGCGGAGCGGTCGATGCGATGTTGACGGAACCGGTTGAACTTTATAAAGTGCAACGAAATGCCGGTTACACGCGGGAAGAACTTGACGTGGTGATTCGTCCCATGTTTGAAACAGGAACAGAACCCATCGGATCAATGGGATTTGACGTTCCGCCTGCAATTTTATCGGATAAACCTGAATTATTGTTCGACTATTTCAAACAACGATTCGCTCAAGTTACGAATCCGCCGATTGATCCGATTCGTGAGAAATTACTGATGAGTTTAACGTCGTTTATCGGACCGCTTGGTTCTCCGCTTACAGAATTTCCGTCACACGCTCACACGCTTAAAATCCGAACGCCTATTTTGACTCCTCTTGATTTGCAACAGATTTTTGAAATCAAAGAATCTGCGCTTCGAGCAGTTAGTATTGATACAACTTTCAGCGAGTTAACATCCAATGGAATGCGTGAAGCGATGAACCGTGTTTGTGAAGACGCAACACGGGCAATTAAAAACGGCGCGGGAATTTTAGTTTTAAGCGACAGAAATATCAGTCGTAATCGTGCGGCAATTCCGGGTTTGTTGGTTGCAAGCGGACTTGGACGTTATTTGATGAACAGCGGATTACGAGGAAAAGTCGGAATCATTTTAGAATCAGCCGAACCGCGTCAAGTACATCATTTTGCAATGTTAATTACTTGCGGACTGGATGCGGTTTGTCCGTATCTTGCAATGGAAACAATAGCGGCGGAAGTTCGGCGTTCCGAATCGTTGTTTCCGATGGGGTTACAGCAAGCAATTCGAAACTATATTTCGTCGATTGACAAAGGGTTGCTCAAAATTTTCTCCAAGATGGGAATTAGTACGATAAGGTCTTATCGTTACACTTTGTCTTGCGAGGCAATCGGACTCGACCCAAAATTTGTTTCGGAATTTTTCGGTCCTATTCCCTCGCGAGTCGGCGGACTTAATTTTAACGATATTGCGAGTGAGACCTTGCAACGGCACCGCGATGCCTACAACGAAAAACGCGGCAGAATCAACTTGTTGGATGCGGGCGGCGAATATCGTAATCGCCGCGGCGGTCCGCAGCATCTTTGGGATACGGAATCTGTACATTTATTGCAGCAGGCGGCACGTAATAATGATCAACAATCGTACAACGATTTTGCAGAACGAATCAACAATCAGGAAAATCGTCATTGTACGCTTCGGAGTTTGATTGATTTCCGGTTGGAGCAATGTAATCCTATTCCGCTTTCAGAGGTTGAACCGGCTGATGAGTTAGTGAAACGTTTTTTGACCGGTGCGATGAGTTTTGGCGCGTTAAGCCGAGAAGTGCATGAGACGATGGCGATTGCAATGAATCAACTCGGCAGTATGTCCAACGGCGGCGAGGGCGGTGAAGATTCTGCACGATATATTCCGGTTGACGGAGTTGATCGATGCAGTGCGACGAAACAAGTTGCATCGGGACGTTTTGGCGTTACGGTTGAATATCTTGCGAACGCGAAAGATTTGCAAATCAAAATGGCGCAGGGTGCGAAACCCGGTGAAGGCGGACATTTGCCCGGACATAAAGTTAATGAAGAAATCGGTCGGATTCGGCATAGCACGCCCGGAGTTAGTCTTATTAGTCCGCCGCCGCATCATGATATTTATTCGATTGAAGATTTAGCGCAACTAATATTCGATTTAAAGAACGTTAATCCGGCGGCGCGAGTCAGCGTTAAACTTGTGAGTATTTGCGGGGTTGGTACGATTGCAGCCGGCGTGGCAAAAGGCAAAGCGGACATGATTTTAATTAGCGGCGGCGATGGCGGAACGGGGGCGAGTCCGTTGAGCAGTATCAAAAATGCAGGAGTACCTTGGGAACTTGGACTTTCTGAAACACAACAAACATTGGTGCGTAACGATTTACGCGGGCGAGTGCGGATTCAGACGGACGGTCAAATGCGAACCGGGCGTGATATTGCGATTGCGGCGTTGCTTGGCGCGGAGGAGTTTGGATTTGGTACGGCGGCGCTTGTAACACTTGGTTGTGTGCTAATGCGAAAGTGTCATCAAAATACGTGTCCGGTTGGAATTGCGACACAGGATGCACGGTTACGAAAACGTTTTAGCGGTGCGCCGGAACATTTGGTCAATTATTTTCGTTTTGTTGCGGGGGAGTTGCGGGAGATAATGGGTCGGCTTGGTTTTCGTACATTTAATGAGATGGTCGGACGGAGTGAATTGCTTATTCAACGCGGCGGAGTTGGACATTGGAAGGCACGAACGCTTGATCTTTCGGCAATTTTCCAACGTCCTGAAGTTCCAAAACATTTTTCATTTCATTATTCCAAGCCGCAACATCTTGATGGAATAACGCCGTTAATGTTACAGACGTTGGAAGATTCGCGAGAGGCGGTAGCGGCGGGCAAGAAGGTTAATAAAACGTACAAGATCAGCAATCTTGATCGGGCGATTGGGGCGAATATTTCGTATGAGATTGCGAAAAAGTATGGCGCAACGGGTTTGCCGGAGGATACGATTCAATTAACGTTTGAGGGAACGGCGGGTCAAAGTTTCGGGGCGTTTACGGCGGCGGGTGTTACGTTAAACTTGGTTGGCGAGGCGAATGATTATGTTGGCAAGGGATTATCCGGCGGCAAGTTGATAATACGCGTACCGGTGGAGAGTCCGATTGATGCGTCACAAAATGTGATTGCGGGCAAGACGTTATTTTACGGGGCAACCGGCGGCGAGGCATATATTAACGGACGGGTTGGGGAACGTTTTTGTGTACGGAATAGTGGAGCAACGGTGGTGGTTGAGGGGGTAGGCGATCATGGTTGTGAATACATGACGGGCGGATGTGTCGCGGTTTTGGGTTCGACGGGAATTAATTTTGCGGCGGGAATGTCGGGAGGGATTGCGTATGTTTATGATCCTGATCAACAATTTGATTTACGTTGCAATTTGGAGATGGTCGATTTGGAACCGATGTTTCTTGAAACGGATATTCAAAAATTGCATGAAATGATACAAAAACATTTCCGATACACTGGCAGTGTCAAAGCCAAAGAGATGCTTGATAATTGGGAGCGAACAAAAAATCTATTCGTCAAAGTAATCCCTATGGAATACCGCGCCGCGCTAGGACTAACAAACCCCGTCGATCTACAATCAAGAAAAACCTCCGAACAACAAGTACATCTGGCATGAAAAAATATATAACGAAACTAAAATAAGCTGTTCATACTTTAATTTTTTGTTAATTGATAAAGTTATTAATAACTGTACTTTCCCAGAAATGAAAAACGAATTTAAATTTGCATCTGATTTTTTTTTGCAATTGGACGAAATGAAAAAAATTTTGAAAGAAAGAATAAATTTTTTCCTAAATAAATCCCCAACACAAAAAAATTCCATTAATATACTTTTCTCACTTTAAAATTCGTTTTTTGTTTTTTGAAATGATCACGGAATATGCTTATTTTTAAGGATGAAACGCATCCTGCGTATGTTTCAAAAACCGAAAATTAAAGTGTAATGAGTATACTGCTATACCTTTTACACTTTAAAATTCGGTTTTTTGTTTTTTTGTGAATTACACAATTCACTTGAAATCTTACGTCGAGACATAATGCATTGCGTCTCGACAAAACCGAAAGATAAAGTATAAAGAGTATATTGCATTCAAGTCAAAAATACCTTACCATACACGTTGTTGTTTTTAACTCACCAATAAATTGAATTGACAATTGAAAAAGATCGATGATTTATTGGGGGGCAAGCCAGCAAAGCAAGTGCCTAAAAATAATAACGCCCTGAAAAACAAGGAATTAGTGATGAATATTTTTGGGAAGGTACAGTTATAATAAAACATTTAATGATAGAGATATGCCTGATAGTTCTTACGAAATAGTAAAACATGCCTTGCGAAAATTGGCTAATGACTACAGAATCGAACTTTCTTCTCAGATTGATAATCGTGTTGAGAAGATGCGTTCCGATAATAATTCACACTACCTTATATATAGGATTTTAGGTATCTCTATTTCAGAAGGTCAGTTAATTGATGTTTATCAAAATAAAGGGCGTTTCTTGTATAAATACGCGGGGTCGTTTTTAGAGAAGGCGGCATTTATATGTTTCAAAAATAGATTTCCCAATGCAAAAAAAGAACGAGTACTTAACACTATAGGACAAAGACCTAAAACCTTTGAAATTGATTGTCTTATAGAAAAGGAAGCTATTGAGATTAAGTGGCGAGACGCTACAACTGATGGAGATCACATTACAAAAGAACATACTAGATTACAAGCAATAAAGTCTCATGGTTTTCGACCGATTCGTGTGATGTTTTATTATCCTAATCGCGAACAAGCTATTCGCATACAGGAAACCTTACGAACAACATATAACGGAGTTGGAGGTTTATACTATTCTGGTGATTTAGCATGGAGCTATGTAAAAGAAAAAACGGATATTGATTTGCTCAGACTCTTTGAAGAATTGGCTGATGAATATGAACAAAAATAATTCTTTACAATTTATTTGTGCGGAAACAGGAAAATACATTCATTCGCATGTAGAAGATAATTCAGCTCAGCTGATTTATCTTGATCCGCCATTTTTTAAACAAAATATTATAAAATTGTATAATAAAAATACAAAAAATATTTATTCATTTTCTGACAAATGGAATTCTTTGGAACATTATCTTATATTTATCAAAGATATTTTGATAAAATGTAGAGCAAAGCTATCAAATCATGGACTTTTGTTTCTCCAATGTGATACATCCGCGAGCCATCATTTACGTTTACTTATGGATGATGTTTTGGGAGAAAAATATTTTGTAAATGAAATTATTTGGTGTTATAAAAGGTGGTCTAATTCCGCATCACGTTTATTGGAATCGCATCAAAATATTTTCGTTTACTCGAAAACAAAAGAATATAAATTTAATCGTATAATGCTTGATTATTCACCGACTACCAATATAGATCAAATTTTACAAGCCCGAGAGAGAGATGAGAATGGTGTTGTCAAATATAAAAAAAATAAAAATAATCTGCCAATAATGGTTACGGAAAAAAGAGGTGTTCCTTTGCGCGATGTGTGGGAAATTCCTTTTTTGAATCCTAAAGCAAAAGAAAGAAACGGATATCCAACACAAAAACCAATTGAATTAATGGATAGAATTATAAAAATATCTTGTAGCGAAAATGATTTTATCCTCGATCCTTTCTGCGGAAGCGGTAGTATGGGTATTGCCGCCTATATTAATAATTGTAAGTATCTTGGTATAGATAAAAATAATGATGCAATAGAGCTTTGTAATAAACGAAAAATTGATTATCATATTTCAAAATCAGCAGTAAAAGATGGAAATTATACTGGTTTTAATAACTTAGATAATGAAATTAAAACATTTATTACTTCAATAAATGCCTTACCTGTTGAACGAAATAAAGGGTTGGACGGAATCTATTCATCATCGGAAGGATTAATCGGAATAAGATTCCAACGAACTAACGAGTCTGTTTCAGAAGTGATTGCATTAATGAAAAAAGCTGCAAAAGAAAAACCAATTACTAAAAAAATTATCATAAAGACTCATGATTCTGATCTCTTTGAAATTATTCCTGATGACGTCTTTATACTTGAATCATTGAATTATAAATTAACAAAAATTATAAAACCTATCATAACTAAATCGGTTGGACGGTACGGTGTATAACAGGTTCGTGCGTTTGCTGTTCTCGTCGATAAACTACAGTTGCGGCTTTGTACATGATTAACGGTTGTGGAGCAAATTGGCGATCATGGTTGTGAATACATGACGGGCGGATGTGTCACGGTTTGGGGTTCGGCGGGAATTAATTTTGCGGCGGGAATGTCGGGAGGGATTACGTATGTTTATGATCCTGATCAACAATTTGATTTACGTTGCAATTTGGAGATGGTCGATTTGGAACCGATGTTTCTTGAAACGGATATTCAAAAGTTGCATGAAATGATACAAAAACATTTCCGATACACTGGCAGCGTCAAAGCCAAAGAGATGCTTGACAATTGGGAGCGAACGAAAAATCTATTCGTCAAAGTAATCCCTATAAAATACCGCGCCGCACTAGGATTAACAAACCCCGTCGATCTACAATCAAGAAAAACCTCCGAACAACAAGTTCACCTGGCATAATAATTTTTTTTATTTTTATAACTTATTTTTCACAATAAAATCTATGACAAATTTTACTTTATTCAATAAGATTGATTTTACGGCTATCGCCGATGATCCTGAATTTAAGGAAGCAAGTGTTCGTTCTTTCATTATTGATCCGCTTATTAAAGAACTTGGTTACACCGAAGAAAA
>JAIROD010000579.1 GCA_031257725.1 Planctomycetaceae bacterium
GTTGAGAACGGAACAGAAGCGGACGAAAATGTAGAAGTTCAACGTACTTACGATGGTCTTGACAATGACGTTACATTGACTGCGGTCAATCCGGCAACCGGAAATCAAGTAACAAAATATCTTTATGAAGATTCCTACAATGCCTCGTTACAAACATCGGCAATTTATCCTGACTCAACAGACACAACATCTACTGGAACCGATCAAGTTAAAACAACCTATTACCTTGACAGTAATTCTAAAACACAAACCGATCAAAACGGAAGTGTTCGGACATTTTTATATGATTCTTATCGACGACCGATTGTTGATTCTGTGACAACATTAGGAAGCAATGTTGATGGAACAGTGAGAAAAATTTCACGAACTTACACAACGCAGGGAGCATTGGAAAAAGTTTCGTCAATAGATTTAACCAATGCCGTTTTGAACGAAGTCAAATATGAATACGATGCGAATTTGAAACTGAAAAAA
The DNA here is from genome assembly GCA_031257725.1 of Planctomycetaceae bacterium. Classification (GTDB taxonomy): domain Bacteria; phylum Planctomycetota; class Planctomycetia; order Pirellulales; family Thermoguttaceae; genus WRKP01. The sequence goes on from JAIROD010000579.1 coordinate 475, forward strand.
TTGCAACAATCGTATTCCGGTGCTGTTACAACATCAACGCCATCTCTTGAATATTCGTATGATTCGGCGCATGATAACCGTTTATCTGGTGTTGTTTATCCAAGTGGAAAGGTAATTGGATACAGTTATGATTCATTCGATAACGTAACTTCAATTAGTGAAGGAACAGCACCATTAGTTTCATATATTTACGATGGTTCTAATAATCCGATACAAACGGTTTATAATCAGCCGAATGTTTCATTGACTTATGTAAATGGTGGTCTTGATCGTTATGGACGAATTATCAATCATTCATGGGTAAAAAATAATAATGCGTTGGTTCATATTGTTCATGGTTATGATTACGCGGGAAATCGACTTTATCGTAACGATATTGTTCAATCGGTGAACTCGGAACTGTACAGTTACGATAACTTGGGACAAATCAAAACATTGAATCGCGGAACACTTAATGCAAATCAAACATACATAACAACAGTGAATCACAGCGAATCATGGAATTTTGACAAGACAGGTAACTGGTCGCAGTACACGAAAAACGGTAACACCGAAAATCGTACCCACAACGCTGCAAACGAATTACAAGGTATCGCAACTCATGACGCAAATGGTAATATGATATTGATGCCGGGTTTGAAAGGAAAATATGACGCTTGGAACCGTTTGGTTGAAGTGCGTGATCCAAATGATAATTTAATTGCAAATTATGAATATAACGGTCTCAACCAACGGATCAAAAAGACAGTCGATTCTACAGTAACGAAATCATTCTTTAATGAAAACTGGCAGGAAATTGAATCAGTTACGAATGATCAAGTAACAAGTTATGTTTGGGGATTACGATATATTGATGACTTGGTATTACGGGAAAAAGGCGAAGAAAGATTGTATTCCCTTGCCGATCCAAATTGGAATGTTGTTGCAATATGCAATATAACCGGTGATATTCAAGAACGCTATGCTTATGATGCCTTTGGAAAACGAAATGTTTTCGATGCCAATTTTACAGCAAAAGCTGGAACAGAATTTGATTGGAATCGTGCATTTACCGGACAAGTACTGGATTTTGAAACAGGTTTGATGTTGTATCGGAATCGTTTCTATCATACTGGATTGGGAAGGTTTGTTACAAGGGATCCTATAGGATATAAATCTAAAGACATAAACATCTATCGATATGTATCAAATGCGTCTTCAGTTAAATTAGATTGGAATGGATTTTCAGGAGGTTTTCCTGTATATACGTTACCAGATGACAAGGCGAACTGTCAAAAGAAAGTGAAAAGATTTGAAGAATGGCACAAGAAGGAAATGGAAGAGACTGCTTGGCAAACAGGTTTACCTTCTTGTCCTTGTACGATGAATCTTAGAAATGGATTATTTTTGGATGTGGGATATTATACTCCCCACTACGAGGTTGTTGGTGGAAATGTATGGTATATCGGGGGGGCAACAGTTATGCAAACTGGTTCCGATTGGGTTTCTATCAAAGACGAGTGGAGTATTGAATGGCAAATAGCAAGTAGTAGTGATTGGTCATGGAGTTATCACTCAGGTTCGAAATTTTGTGTGCGGTCAAAAAAACCAGCTGGTTCCCAATGTTGTTATGATACGAATAATCGTTTAATTACCGGAGGTTCTGCTGCCGGAACTGCGGACAAAAACAAGCCTTCTCATCAGGAGGCTGATATGGATCCAGCAAATCTTGCGTGGTGGTTAGATGGTGGATGTTTCGGGGAATATAGTAAGCAATACCTTGAGGTGAGACCTCCCGTAGGTGCAAAAAATTGTCCTCCTAATGAAATTACACCAAAATCAAGAGAATGTCCTCCAACTTCCAAGGGAAGATGTTGTGACTAAATTAGCAGTGTGTCATTTTCATTTTGGAATGATTGAAATGTTCTTGTAATGTAAAATGTTTGTATTTTAACCCTTTATAAATTTTAATATGAAATACTGGCATCATAGAAAAATAAGAGTAGTTTTGATAATTCTTTTTGTCGCTCTTGTAATCTTTATGGTTGCAACTGGCGGAGGATTAACATATTCTATAAACTATAGATTTTTTACAAAAGATTGTAAGATCACGGAAAGCCCCAATGGTTTAGAAATTGTTACATTCTATGAGGATTATACCCCCAATTTACATGATACGAAAGATTGCGAATTCACGGAAAAAAAATCAAATGAGTTAAAAGTTTTTTTATACGACGAAACAGACTACATAACAAAATTATGGATTCCTTTTGTTTTGTGTATTGATTATTACTATCCTAAAAGTATTACTATTTCTTTTGTAATTGATTTGAAATGTCCCTATAAATGTATTACCATATATAATCTATCTGCTTTCGACTCAAACAATAATAATATAATGGAAGTATCTACTGATGTGCCCTTGGAATTTCTATTTTCAACGAATTCTGATGAAACGAATTGGCGGAATAAACACAAATTTACAAAACATTTCGAGGAAAAAATTCCAACAAAGATAATTGTAAAAAATTCAGTAATAAAATATAAAATTCAAGGGATGGTAACTACATTGGACGGGACAATTTTTCCTGTTGAAATAGAGATCAATAAATATTTGTATAAAGAATCGAGTTTATGGGTTGGTTGGCGTTACTTAGCAGACAGCTATCCTCCTCCAACATGGCCAATAAAAAAAATCATCTGGTGAAAACTAACGTGTGCTTGTCCGAATGATTTGAAATGACTTAAAATTGGTTGTACGCTAATAGAATTGGGGACAATTTTTAGGAAGTGTGACAAGAAATGAAGCAAATGATCGTTTCGGTAATATCAAAAAAACAACAAATTTGTTCAAAAATTGTGTTGTGCGCATACGATGACCGCAGATTGATCACTAATAATCCGGCAAGACAAATTAAATTCGTTTGACTTTGATAATTGGCCAATGGAGTCTTCCTTCAAGAAATTCGAGCCGAAGTTTTATTTTTGTTCCAGCCTTTCCAGCAATACACTTTCTTGGTTTAGCGCATAGTGTCGAATGTTTTTTCGACCCTATTCCATGAGGTATTTTACTATGTTACGTTTTATAAATATTTATTTTTGTGTTCATTGTTTTTTTCAACACTTGGTATTGTTTGTTCTGTTCTTTTTTATTGGTTCGACGTTTGGTTCGACGTATAGTCCCGATGGCGGTTTTCCGCCGGATGATGGCGGACCTTGTGAGTGTAAAAACGGCGAGATGGTTTGTCCTGCAACAACCTCCAAACCGATATTGCTTATGCGCGGTTCGGTGAAGGAGAGTGTTACGGATATTTCGATTTCCGGACCTCTTGGCGGTTGGCGGCATGTC
>JAIROD010000620.1 GCA_031257725.1 Planctomycetaceae bacterium
TAATAATCAGCAATTACGAATTATTCTTTTGTGTTTGCGTTGGTTGGGCGTTGTGATCGCGGTCAAGATAAAGATTTGACCATGCGCTGGTTCCTTTGAGTGCGGCATTGTAAATCAAAACCGGTGAATCGGTAAAATCGTCCAATTCTCCAAAATATTTCAACCGGTCATACGCAATCGTCCAGATACAATCCTTGTCATCCGATTCACAACGGCTTTTCATCGAACCGCCACAAGGACCGTTACGCATATTTTTTGAACAACGATTCATCGGACAAAGATACGCCGTGTCGGGAAGTCCGCAGTCGCCGCAATCCGTGCAGCCGTAAAGCGAATGTTTAACGTCCTTTTCAATCTGATGAATCATCCGAAAACAAATGTGACAAAATAAATTTTCTCTGTTCAAAAATTGGAAAACCCCTTTCAATACAGAATATAAACCGTGATTCCGATGAAACGCTATCGCGTGAACCAGACGCGAAAAACGATAAAATAAATTAATATTTTTTGTTTTTTTCGGTTTCTTCAGAATCGGATTCAATGACGGTAAATCGGTTTCGGATAAATTAAACTCCGTTGAAGAATCCGTTTCAAAAAAATAAAATTCATCCGGTTGCGGAAATTGGATTTCCTGATAAAATTGTTTCCAATCGTTACATGAAAATTGATTGAACCGTTCGATGATTTCAAAAAATGATTCCGGTTTCGTTATTCCGCCGAGATAACCGGCGGCAAAACCGAGTCCTTTGAAAACGGCTAATTGTTTGGCGGCAAGTTCCCGAAAATACTGTTTTCCTTGATCGTGTCCGGCAGAATATTTTTCAATATCCGCGAGCAACCGGTCGCTAACAACACAACCGGCAAGTTTACCGGTATTGAACATTGCCGCAACAGTTTTGGTCAAAACATACGCATTACCGATAACAGGAATATCAAGATTTTGCAAACGGAGAAATTGCCTGACTTCATAGAATTTCCGCATATCGTAACCTAATTGAGGCAACACCCACGCAGCACCGGCGCTGATTTTTCGTACAAGTTTATAATATTGCGGAACGAGTTCATTTTCGTTTTGCTTGAACGGATTGACAACACAACCGGGAAAGAAATTGACCGGCGTTAATATTTCCGTAACGCATCGCCGCGAAGGAACCGGAAGTCCGCGATTCATTGAAGTGATCATGCCGAGCAGTCCGACCGAATCAAGATCAAACACTCCGGCGGCAAGTTTGGGATGCCCCGTTGCAGGAAGATCGCCGGAAAGAACAAGAATATTATTGAAACCTTCCGCCGCGTAACGCCAGAGATTCGACTCCAAACCTGCACGATTATAATCTTTACAAGCAAGATGTAAAATAATATTGGGCGCAAATTCCGATAATTGACCGGCAAGCCAATCCGCCGGAAGCATCGGATTGCCGCCGGGATTGTCAGTAACAGAAACCCAACTGATTCGTTCATCCGATAATAATTCACGGGCAAGAGCAACCGGCGAACAATTTCCCTGAACCGGAATTCCCCGCGTCGTAACAACTTCCGCTCCCACCGGAAATGGCCGATCCGGTAAAATCAATTCTCGTAATTTTTCATAAAAAGCAGGTTTCATCGTTTCAATAAATATAAAATTATTTCAAAAAATCTTGGTCAAAAAATATTCTCGTTGATCCAAAATGATCAAAAGACAGGCAATCCTTTGAGTTCCCCGCATTTTGTTTATTTACGAGAATTCTACCAAAGACTCCTTTCAATTGATAAGGTTTTAATCCGCAATCTGTCATTCACATGGGGCACTTCGTTGCACTGCGTTCCCGCCTGCCATGTTTTTTGAGTTTAAAGCCGAACAATGTCATGTTGTGAATCATCGCCGCACTCGATAAATGGAAATTCGGAACAACCAAGGATAACCGCCTCCAGCCGGATTGACCGACGGCGACGGAAATTGCACCATGTACAGCCCTTGACGGTGTAAATCCGTTTGGAGTTTCAACAGAACTGACGGCTCACGTACCATACCGCTCATTTGAATTAACCCCGAAAATCTTGCGTTATTTTCCAGTGTTGAAAAAGATATTTGCGTCACTACCAAATCCTGACCGCCGGGCAACACAAGAGAAAGCTCTTTCAATTCGTCCAACCACAAAACATTTTGAATATCCCAATTTCGCGCTTGACGGAGAACATTGAAACCGGGTTGAACTTGTTGAAGTTGCACGGACACCTTTTGATGTTCCGCCTTCACCCGAACCAATTCCGCCTCCATACCACGAACAATTTCACGGTTCCAATAATAAAGCCCCAAACCGCATAGACCAAGAAAAATTACGGCAAGAAACACAGAACGGATATAATTAGGCGGTTTGGGCGCATCTTTCGGATGTAAAAGATCAACACCGCTCTTCGTAACCGCCTGCTGTTCCAAAAGAAGACCCAAAAGCGGCGCAAAACATCCCGGTTGATCTGGAACCACCGCAGTATGAACGCCGGAAATCTGAAACGGATTGATAACGGAAACGTCCAATGCTTGGTCTGTTAACACCTGAACCAACGGTTTCCAATCTTCTTCGTTACCGAATAAAATAATTTGTTTGACCGTTTGTCCCGTAACACTTTCGTCGCCAATCATCACCGTCCGCCCCACTTCAGCGGCAATTCTGTCCACGATTTCCGAAAACCGCAACTGATCCGGTAATCGAAATGAACGAACCGAAAGAATCTGACTGCCCTCCGCAAGAACAAGATCAACTTCGGTTTCAACAACATGAACAATCAAACACGGTTCAAATTTTTCCGTTATAGATGCGGAGTGAAACAGCAATGCCGCCGCCGCCAGAGATTTCAACCCGATGTATTGCGGTGAACAACCAATCGACCGAAACGCACGAACCAATGATTGGCGATACGAAAGCGGAATCGTTGTTGCCAAAACTTTTCGGTTTTCTTCTGAGATATTGCCGAGAACCAGATAGTCAAGCGGATCGTGTTCGGAAAAATGGGGAAGTTCACGCAACACCTGATTTTTCAACAAGACCGGAATTTCCGGTTCAGTACAAGGCGGAAGCGTTTGATAGAGTAATTCGACTTTACTCCGGTCAAGGCACAGCAACAAAGAGCAGGAACCAATTCGTTCTTCTTTGAGAATGTTACGAAGTACGGCAACCAGATTCGGAAGTTCATTTGATTTCGACGTTTTTTCGGGATTGTGATCTTTTTTTGCCGGAACTTCTTCGATAAGAGCAACTCCAGCCTTTTGAACCGTCAACCCGCCGCCTCGTTGCAAGGAAGCAAGTAAATAACGACATTCGGTATTGCTCCAGTCAATTGCCAAAAAACGCATGATTGATAATCATAACTTGTTGAGTGTTACTCGGATTCGGGCTAAAGATCAAGGTTGGAATCGAAACGTAATTCGATGAGTTGCCATGAAGTCCCGGTCGAACCCGGCAGAGATGCTTTACGGTAAAAGGTAAATGTCCAGACCACCGGATAATATTCACATTTCAAAATACATCGGATCAAAACAATATCTTTTCCAATCGGTTTGACTTGATAAAATTCATAGGCATGAAATTCACCGACGTGTTTTTTGGTTTCATCCAATTTGGTTCGTATCTCCGCTGCCGGAGCTGATGAGGAGCCAAGCGGACTTTGCAGAAGTAAATTTTCAAAAGCGTTTGTTGTATTTCCAATGATGAGTTGATCAAAAAAAGTGCGGATTTTGTCCTCCAACTCCTTGTAAGATTCACCAATGACCGGTTGGGCTCCCGCCGGACGTAACGGCAGGGAAGGCAAAAATAAAAGGAATAATAACAACAACAGGATTCCAACTCCAAGCAAAAACTGTAATCGCCGTATCTTTTGTTTACTCATTGAAAATCGTTTTGAAGGTTATTTTGAAACACCATAAACCAAACCGTTGACAATTGACGAAAAAATGGCATAATGCCGTACAATATCGGCATTGACAAGCGATTATGACGAAAATAAAACGCTTGTCAAGAGACCGAAATGAGGGATTGACCGTTTGTGAATTATTTTGTCCCTTAATTCCTAACTCTTAATATGATAGAACTTGGTGTTAATATTGATCACATTGCGACGGTTCGGCAAGCGCGTCGGACGGTGGAGCCTGATCCGGTGTGGGCGGCGGTGATGGCGGAACTTGGCGGAGCCGACGGAATTACGGTGCATCTGCGTGAAGACCGCCGACATATCAATGATCGTGATGTTGCTTTGCTTCGGGAAACAGTACGCTGTAAATTGAATCTTGAAATGGCGTGTGTGGATGAAATTGTAAAGATTGCCTGTAAAACAGTCCCCAATCAGGCAACACTTGTTCCAGAACGTCGTGAAGAAATCACCACTGAAGGCGGACTTGAAGTTGCCGGTCAGGTCGAGGCGGTTCAAAAAATAGTCCAACGTCTTCAGGATTGTGGAATTGTGGTGAGTTTGTTCCTTGATCCTGATTTGAAACAAATTCAGTCGGGAATCCAAACCGGTTGTAACGCAATTGAAATTCACACAGGACGTTATGCGTTGGCGAAAAACGATCACGCCCGAAATATTGAATTGACGCGGATTCGTGATGTCGGCAAAATGATTATGGACGCCGGACTCCGCCTTCACGCCGGTCACGGTTTAACCTACCACAATGTCTTACCGATAGCCGAAATTCCTAAAATGCAGGAATTGAATATCGGTCACAGTATTATTTCACGTGCTTTCATGTCCGGTCTTAAAGAAGCGGTTACGGAGATGAAACGGTTAATCCGGTCTGTTGCCGATTCGGAATGAAAATCGGAAATCTCGTAATATTTCAGTGGAGTTTTCGTGTAACGGTCTATTTTAAACACAAACTACACAAAATTTCACGAAACACACAAAAATTATGCGAAAAGAACAACAGAAATCTTTCTTGTTATTTCGTGTTAAAAAGATTGTAGCTATTCACTCGATTGAAGGTTTTACATTTTGCGGTTGATTTATTACAACGAACAACCCCTTTAGGGGTTCAATGTGAATAACCGCCGCCAGTTAGTAGATACTGAACCGGCGGTTATGGACACCCAACCACCTCACCCCCTTTAGGGGGTGTCCCAAAGCGGCATTAAATTTGATCAATATTTTTTAGTGCAACCCCTAAAGAGGTTGAGTTTCGTGGGGTGCTTTTCCGCCGGTTCGGTGTTTACTTGAAACTGGCGGCGGTTATTCACATAAAACGCCTAGCGGCGTTTATCCGATGTCATACGTTTAAAAATGGCAGTAACAATAACTAAACCAACAAATCCACTGAATAGTTACAAAAGATTAAGTAACTATTCAGTCAAGGAAGGTAGGCGACCTTTCGCCGAAGGGTTTTCACCCACAGTCGCACCAG
>JAIROD010000722.1 GCA_031257725.1 Planctomycetaceae bacterium
TTTCAAGCAATTAGTTAACGACGGGGTTTACCCCGTGTTTTAGGGTTAAGTTGAACAACGCGGGGCAAGCCCACGCCGTTAACTTTCGGTAAATTCTGAATTATTAGAGGTTCCCATATTTTTTTATACTCCGTAATGAATAGAATGCGGGATTATAGCAATTTCAGGAAAACATGGCAAGATATTAACAAGTTGCTCAGGGACTGCCGCCGCATATTGACTCTTGACAAAAAAAACGAAATTCTTATAATAACGATGTTTTTTAATGAAAATATGTAAAATAACGGCTAAAATTATGTTAATTGAGTTTAATATCGGCAATTTTCGCTCTTTCGGCGAAACGCAAAAATTCAGTTTTGTTGCCGGCAATTACGAAAAGAATTTGCCGGAGAATAAGATTGTACGTCCCTTGCCCGGTATGAAAGGACTTGATTATCTTTCCGCCACAGCAATTTACGGAGCCAATGCTTCGGGAAAATCCAATCTTTTGACAGCATTCAACGCATTATGCAATTTTGTAGGTCAATCTTTTCGGTCTGATCCTAATTGGCCCACCTGTGCCGTTCCATTCAAGTTAAATGAATCGTTTCATAAATTACCGACAACATTTGATATACACTTTGTTATTGGCGATGTCCGTTACCAATACACGCTTTCTCTAACAGCAGAAAAAGTTACTGTCGAAAGTTTGATAGCCTACCCCAAAGGAAGAAAGCAGGAATGGTATCGCCGACAGTGGAACGAAGCAACCGAACAATATGATTGGGATTTTGCAAATAATCTTGTAAAAAAAGGATTGCCGCAAATTGCAAAAATAACAAGACCAAATGTTGCTTTCCTTTCTGCCGCTGCTCATCTTAATCATACACAACTTACAGAGGGATATAACTGGTTTACAAAATCGGTTAAAAGATTAAATTTTGCAGAAGGGATTTTAGTACCAATTCATACGATAGAATCAATGGAAAAATCGGAGAAACAGTATGCACAAATCCTTTCGTTTTTACAAAATGCGGACTTTGATATTACCAAAGGGTTAATTAGTGAAAAAGAATTGCCGGATAACGAAATTAGTAAAATGATTCCGCCTCCGGTATGGCAAAAAATTATTCAAAAACAAAAAGAACAAAATTTGCAGTCAACATTTAGATCGGTTTCGGTCTCTTTTTTTCATAAAGGAAAAAAGGAAGATATTGAGATAGATTTCGAAAATGAAGAATCTGCCGGAACAAAACGATATTTTTCTCTGCTTGGTCCTTGGTTGGACGTTTTAGAAAACGGTTACGTTTTGATGATTGATGAGTTGGAAACTTGCTTGCATCCGTTGTTGGTTGTTGAATTGATAAAATTGTTTCGCAGCCAATATAACAAAAATGGGGCGCAGTTGATATTTACCACGCATAATCCGTTGTTGTTGGATGAAACTCTTTTACGCCGAGACCAAATTTGGTTCACTGAAAAAAAACCGACCGGCGAAACCAATTTGTATCCGTTGTCGGACTTTTCGCCGCGCAAAGGGGAAGCCTTAATGAAAGGATATCTGACTGGACGATACGGAAGCATCCCTTTTATCCCCAATGGATTAGGATTGAAAGACAGTGAATAAAAAACCGCAGAAATTGACAGACAGGAATAAACGGTTTGCCCGAAAGAAACCCGATAAATTACCTGCCGCTAAAATTCTTATCGTTGTTGAAGGACAATCAGAGGAAAAATACTTTAACGCATTGAAAAACTTATGGAAACTGCATACGGCATTTATCGTGTATAAACCGGATTGTACCGATCCTATCAGTTTGTTAGAAGCGGCATTGAAACAATTTGACCCCTCAACAAAAAACAACAGCATACTTGTAAATTCCTACGAAGAAATTTGGATTGTCTATGATCTTGAAAAACCCAATGATGAAAGAAGGAAACAATCGCAACAAGCAAAAAAACAAGCAGATAATTGTGTTGCGAAATACAATAGGACAAGAAGGGGGAAAATAAATCCGGTAGAAATCAATTTTGCTATTTCTGACCCTTCGTTTGAATTTTGGTATGTACTACACTATGAACCGACAACAAAATCATTTACCGGTGCCAGTGAAGTTGAGGATTATCTGAAATGTCTTTGGAAAGGTTATGCAAAAAACTCTCAACCGACACAGGAAATTTTAGATACTACACAAACGGCGATAGAAAATGCCGAATGGGTGAGAAAGCAAAACGGAATAAACAATTCAACGGCACCGATGACGGATATTGATAAAATCGTTGACCGATTGAAACCAAAAGATTCCTGATTCAAACCGGCAACGCAGTTACCGGTTCGGACTATTGGGAATCTCTAATAATTCGGAATTTACTGAAAGTTAACGGCGTGGGCTTGCCCCGCGTTGTTCGACTTAACCCAACAACACGGGGTAAACCCCGTCGTTAACTATTAACTAAATGGGGTTAATAAAATAGACGCTGTTGCATTGTGTTTATTTGTCATCAAGTTCAAACAGATAGTTGTTTTGCTTCTTATTGACAGTTGCACTTAATAACGGTTTGTCAATTTGAGCGTACTTTGCCGGAAGAATTGATTTCATCGTTGGACGTTGATTATTTTGCGGCTCTTCGCTCGAACCCCATTGCGGAATTTGTGGAACTTGTAATATTTGTGATTCTGCTGGTGGAATAGGATTTCCATTTGCATCCAACGCTACAATTTTTTCGACGAGTACATTGTATTCACCGGCAACAGCACCGGACTTTTCTGCACCTGCCGTAAACAACGAAAATGTTCCATCCGAATTGGTAATAGCCGCTGCCATCACACCTGACGGGTCTTTCGGATAAAAACTAATTTGAGCCCCGCCCAACGGTTGACTATTGAATAAAAGTTTTCCACTCGCAGGATAAACCACATGTCCTCCCGTGTCGCATCCGGAAAAAAATACACAAACAGTCAACACTAAAATAACAGTTAAAGTCGTCCGATAAAAATGGGTTTTCATAAAAACTCCTTGAAAATTAAAGGTAAAAATTAAAATAACGATTCAGTCGATTGTTGTATCATGAAAAACGGATTCGTGATCCTATTTCAATATTTTTTATTTTTCACGGTAACGATACACTTTCTCCGCCAAATGCGCTTCCGAGAGCACCTAAAACGCCGAATACGCTTTGTTGACCGTAGTTATCTACCATGTACCACACATTCTTTGAGATATCGCCTGAATTGATAGTATTACTGATAAAATGAGTAGAGCCGTCAGCCATTGCGACATTGGCACCGCCAGGGTGATAGCTGCTCAATGAGATAATTAAACTGGCATAAGAAGGATTATCTTCAAGTTTACCAACCATACACGACGGTGAATTTGGAGGCAGCATTGAGTAAAACGCACTTATTCCAGAGCAACCTTGCGCCCAAGACATTCCCATGTAGCCGACACTGTCGTAAGTGCCGTTTTTCCAACCTGCGACAGAAGCTAAACACCAAGTCATTGTTCCTGTCCAATCACTCCCCCCTAACTTTTTTCCTGCTAAGTCACCACGATTACGCCGATTATTTTCTGACGATGAATAACTTGTGTTAGAACCGCATAGAACTTCGCCGAGTAGAAAAGTATTGGTTGTTCCGTCAGTAATAAACGAAAAGTTGCGTCCGCTTTGTGAAGCTCCTCGCGGTCGTGCGAACACGCCGCGAAAATGTCTTGGTCCATCGACACCGCCAGCTGGGTGAACTTCGCTGCAACCCCAGTGTGATCCGTAGTCGCCGACACTGGCAAGGTAATTACGGCGTCCGGTTCCGTCAACAAGCACTTGCGCTTGAGGATCAGACGGGCAAATCAGATTCGGAATTTGCCTACGGTAAGGAATATAATCCGGATTCCAAGGTTCACCCCCGAATGACGCGTAATTTGTTGTTCCGGCAAAAGATGCCGCCGTACCGCCTGCTGACATCATCTCGTAAACAGGATTTTGTTCTGCGAACGGCAACAACCAAACATTCCAAGCGAGTTGATGATCATTGATGTTTTTGCCAAGCTTACCAAGCGGAGGTAATTCTTGGTGTGTGTCATGATGGTTATGACATGCGAGTGCCCATTGTTTGAGGTTGTTCGAACATTGCATCCGCCTTGCCGCCTCACGTGCGGCTTGAACGGCAGGCAACAGAAGAGCGATTAACACGCCGATAATCGCAATCACCACCAGAAGTTCGACTAACGTAAAGCCGAACCGGAAAGAGGGGGAAAAAGATAAGAATTTTGCGGAAAACTGTTGGGAAAACCAACTTTTTCCGCTCTCCGTTTTTAACTTTCCTCTACATACTGCCCCCCCCCCCCCTGTCTTGCCCATTTTAACATTTGGCATTTTTCAAAGAGACACGCCCAAATCTCAACCCAACACATCACTCCATTTTTCATCGTCAATCTCCTTATTTTATAAGGTGTCATTGAAATCACTGCGAAACATTGCCGAAAAACAACACGGCAAGAAAAAAATGAATCGCAATTGAATGAGTTTCACAGTTTACACAGAACAATGTAAATTGTCAACAGGAATTTTCCCTTTGAAAGAAATTTTTTTTAATTATTCAGTAGATTGGTCATTCGATGGTAGGCAACCGCTCGCTGAGCGGTTTTTACTATACGGCGTACTCGCCAACTTGACCCTGTTGACGAATGGAAATTAAAAACCAAACAGCGTACAACACAACAACAAACCAACCGGCGCAACCTTTCAGCGAAAGGTTGCCTACCTCTTGATTATTGGCCTAATGATAAATAAAAAGATCGCTACTGAATAGTTACAAATAAACTTTCAGGATATTTTTTCGCAACCTTCCGCTTGCGGCTCTGAAGACGGTTCTGAAGACGGTTCTGAAGACTGCCGCCATGAAATACGCGATAACCTAATCGTCCCCCCAAAACAACAAACGCTTCCAAACAAATCAAGGTAAGGTCGTCAGGACGATAAAAGTACGAATTTATTGTAATAATATAACAGTATTAGGCTAAAGCCTACGGTTAATAAAGTATTTTATTTAATTGTCCCTGTTGGACTTCGGATTTACGTCCACACACACCGTCAAGCCGGTTATTGCCCTTCAATCGCCCACCTTTAGTTACGGCTACGCCGCGATAGGGTACTGGAATTTAAAACAAAAGATGATACACTTTTATTCAATGTTGCCTACTCATAATAGGTTAAAACAATCAGGATTTTTCGATTAAATGTTCCAAATTTTCAATTAAATCAATTTTATAAAAAGCGGTGATATTATGTCCATTAATATGAGTGGAGTGGAATTTCTTGTTAAGGAAACACAGGGACTTTCGGAGGCCAATGGTCCTAAATCATTGATGCCAACCTCACTTCGTTCTGCGGAAGGAAATCTGAATGTTTGCTGGGCAATCCCAAATTGGTCACGTTGGCGGCAGTCCGCCCATGATATTAAAGAGTATGTTCTGGCAAATCTTGATACGCTTCTCGAACAATTCGTAACAAAACTTGAAGCCAAAGGAGTTACGGTTCTTTGGGCTGCCGACGCGACAGAAGCAAATAATCTGATTCTCGGTTTGGCAAGAAAATACAACGTCAAAACGGCAGTCAAAGGGAAATCAATGGTTAGTGAAGAAATCGGGCTAAACCATTTTCTCGAACAACACGGAATCAAAGCTCTCGAAACAGACTTAGGTGAATACATTGTCCAACTGGCGGGACAACGCCCAACACATATTGTTACACCAGCACTGCATTTATCCGCATCGGAAATCGGACAACTTTTCACTGATAAACTTGGTGAACACTACACCGCAGTTCATGAGGAATTAACCGCGATTGCCCGAAAAAAACTTCGGCAGGAATTTATTCATGCCGATCTCGGATTTTCCGGCGTCAACTTTGGTATCGCAGAAACCGGAACGCTGGCTCTCGTTGAAAACGAAGGCAATATCGGTCTTTCTACTTCATCACCCAAAGTTCATATCGCATTAATGGGACTTGAAAAAATTATTCCCCGACTTGATGATTTGCCCTTGTTTTTGAATATGTTACCGCGAATGGGAACCGGTCAAAAATTAACTTCCTATGTTCATCTTTTTAACGGTGCGGCACCGGGACGTGAAATGTATTTGATTCTTGTCGATAACGGACGAATTAACGCACTGAAAAATCAGGAATTTCGTGAAATTTTGCAATGTATTCGTTGTGGTCTTTGCATGAATAATTGTCCTGTTTATCGTCATGTTGGCGGATGGGCATACGGTTGGGTTTATCCGGGACCACTCGGCTCCGTTCTTGTTCCGCAATTACTCGGTATCAAAACAGCATGGAAATTACCATTTGCTTGTTCGTTGTGCGGGGCGTGCAGTTCGATCTGTCCGGTAAAAATCGATTTGGCTCATCTCATCGTCCGGCTTCGCCGAAAAGCAGTTCAAGCCAAAACACCAGCCGGAAATTGGATTGAAACATTAACGTGGAAAAATTACGCATTCTGGATGCAAAGTGGTTTTCGTTTCCGATTTCTGATGCGTTTTGTCAAATTTGGTATTCGAACCGCCCCATTTTTACCCTGGCACCCGGACAAACTCGGAGCCTGGACTCGCGGCAGAACATTGCCCAAACCATCAAAGGAAGGTTCCTTCCGCAAATGGTGGGCTGCCAACCGGCATTAGAATAGAAGGGAAGATGTCAAAATTACAAGGGATAATACTGTTCGCGTGTGCAAGTTATTGTATGTAAAACTATTCAGTATTGCGGAGAAAGTTTATTTTTCTGTCCCGTCAAGGGACAGAAAAATGGTAGAAAACCGTATCAGGAATGATTTCTTTCACACTAGCGGCACTGGGATTCGAACCCCGGACACGTGGATTATGATTCCACTGGTACGCCACCAGATAATCCGTTTAATCGGCATAGATTGACGTAAAATACCATATAATCGGAACTTGGACAAGCCTAATTGTAAGTGTGAAACTAGATAAAACAAACGGAGATTAACGATAATTATTTGACGCCTGCGGTACGCCGAAGGGCTTCCATTTCCTTTTCTTTGTTCGGCGGGAATCGCCTCTCGGATCTCTTCATTGATCTCGACATTTTCAAGTAATTTGTCAATTTTTTTGAGATTTTCCTCCGCTTGGCGGTTGATACGCTCCATTCGTTCCTTTTTGATGGTTTCCAATTGCTCTTTTTTAGAAATTGCCTCCATGATTCGTTCCTCAAGAATTTGGTTGACACGTTCTTCTATTTCCTCAACTGACGTAGTGATTATTGTTTCGTCAGATTCGGGGATTTTTTTTTTGGGGGGGGGGGGGGGGTAATTTTCCACTTGGAAATAATAGGAAATTGCATAATACGTTTTATGTTTTGTAACCGTAATTTCCGTATTTCAGGAAATTGTTCCTGAAATAACGGCGAAACATTAGGGTTAATTTTTTTGCGTTTTTGTTTCATAGAATTATCCTTAAGAAATGTTAAATATTACTCAATACGATCTTGCAACATAATGTTTTCATTTTCTTCTTCGAGTTTGAGAATTGTTAAAACAGTGCCTCCCGGCGTTCTTACAATGATGTCCGATTTTTCTAATCTGTTTGTTTCGTTAAGGTAAAACTGGATTATTTCACTCTTGGAATGAAACTGAAACGCCGGTGCAATATGAACTTTCGGCAACTCTTCCGGTTCCAGTTCCGGCGGCGGTGTAACCGTTTCGTTTTTAGGTATCGGTACAACAATTTTGTTCACCATGTTTTGTGTTTTGGGACGACAATAATGTTTCAATGTTGTGTTAATATCCTCATGATCCATGTGCGCTTGTAGCTGTAAAACATCGGCACCAGCGAGTAAAGCAAGTTCACCGGAAAACCTTTTTATGTCGTGTAATCCCATTTTAATACCTGCGGTTTCTTCCGCTTTGTGCCAACATTTGTACCATGTTTTATTACAGTGAACCCACTCGAATATTTTTTCACTACTATTCCATGAAATATTGTGTGGACGTATTTGTTCAAGATATTCAATTAATTCTGTTTTAATCGGTTTATAACGGTTTTTGCTTTTTTTATCAATTTCAGAACGAATTTTTACATACATTTCTTGTCGGTTAATATCTCGCCATTCAATACCAAGTACTGCTTCTCTTCGTACTGCTACAATTGAAACGAAAACCATAATTGCCTGCCAAAAAAGCGGACGTTTTTCTTGAGGCAAATAAATCGGGAATTCTGTTTCATTACTGAATGCGTTAAAAAGTGATTGAAATTCTTCGTCGCTAAATTCAGGCGGGGCTTTTAATTCAAAATCCGGAGGAGAAAAATAAGGATAGTAATTTAAAAGATTTTTAGCGTCACGATTTTTCGGACCAGCCGGTCCAAGTTTCGTAAATATTGCATTGAGTTCACGGCAATGCTTATGAATTGTTGCCGGTTCTAATCCTTTTTCTTCGAGTTTCTTAACAAACTCCGTACCGTACAAGTTCACTTCAAATATCGTAGGATCATCAAAAAGTTTAACCAACTTATTGATGGAAATACGATAGGAACGAAGTGTTTCTTCTGAGGCTTTCGTTAAGTACGTAGGTACGTACACAAATTCTGAGATTTTCATAGATCGAGTGAAATAAAAATAGGTAGTTCCCGTGACGGAACCGTGTGGCACTAACTCGCCTCGCGATTCTAATGTTACAGAAATATAGATTACAATACAAGAGGGAACCGAAAATTTTTTTCAGATTTTTTTCCCTGTCCGTCAAAAAATTACGAAAAAACCGTCATTTTTAAGGTTTGGCGGGAGAAAAAAATTTTTGAGAAAAAGTGAAAATTTTTTTGCTTTTGGTTAATTGTGTGGTAGAGTATTCCAAGTATCTCAAAATTATCCTTGAAGATTCCCGCAATATCGTTATAATTGGGAAAACATTATGGAGATTGATATTCATTATCGAATCAGCCGCACCGAAACAACCAGCGATAAAGAAATCGCCCCAAAAGCCCTCTTAGAAAAAAAAGAGGTGGTTCGTATTGTCCGAACCCGTTATGTTTCCGGCGAAACACTCGTTGTGCTTAGTACCTTAACCGAAATCAAACACATTAAACACCTTTAAAAAACCATGCCAAAAACCAAAACAACTAAACGTAAACATGCCGGAAGACCGCCGTTGCCCAAAAACAAACGGCGTGATCAACAAATTAGCGTTCGTCTTTCTATTGATGAGTTGAAAGAACTAGAGGTTGCGGTTCACGATCAGATAGTTGCTGAAGCTGCACGTGAGATCTTGCTGGAAGCCGCCAAACGCCGAATCAAACAGCAACAAAAATCTAAAAAATCCGCCTAATTGTCTTGAACGATGATTTTTTTGATTGAGTGAAGGACGATGATTAAAAAAATCATAGTTTAAGACATCAAATAAATCACAGTTCAAGACGCTGTAACCTCAAATATCCGGAGTCCACCGGAAAATTTTTTTCAGATTTTTTTCCCTGTCCGTCAAAAAATTACGAAAAAGCCGTTATTTTTAAGGTTTGGCGGGCGAAAAAAATTTTTGAGACTGGCAAAAATTTTGATGCCGGATTAAAAGATTTTTCCGTTTTTTTGGAAAATCACCGGAATTTTTATTGTTCGTTAGAAAGGTAATCCCGCGCGAAGGCGGCAATAGTTTTGTTGGCGATTTT